>JAPKBI010000057.1 GCA_028823475.1 Halioglobus sp.
TTTTTCTCCTCTATCGTCTATCCGGAGAATGGCAAGCTTATTGACTATTTGGCCGGGCAGGTCAGGCAATTAGGCGTGGATACCCGCTTAAGCACAACCGTGGATGGTGGGTACTTGCGTGCGCTGGCGCCGGATGTCGTGGTAGTCGCTACAGGCGCGCGCAGGGATGCACTGCCTATCCCGGGCGCAGAGCAGGCTCATGTCTTCAGCGGCGATCAATTGCGCGCACTGATGACGGGTAGCGACCCCGCGGCAGTGCGCGATAAACTCCGCGGTTGGCAGATTGCGCTTTTGTCTGTGGCGGGCTTACTGGGCATTACTAAAAATGCGCATTGGTTACGTCGCCTCAGTTACCTGTGGATGCCGGTAGGTAAACGAGTAAGTATTGTCGGTGGCGGACTTGTAGGTCTGGAGTTGGCGGAGTTTTTGGCAGAGCGTGGGCGCGATGTCACCGTCGTGGAAGTGGGAGAAAAATTCGGGACCGAATTGGCCATCGTAAGGCGTTGGCGGGTGCTTGAAGACTTACAGCAGTTGGGCGCTGTGTTAATTAACAGGACTGATGTGTCGTGTATCAAAGAACGCTCTGTGACACTAGTCTGCGACGGAGATGAAGTGGAGATAGAGGCGGACACGGTTATTTTGGCCAGCGGCGCCACTGGCGATTTGTCGTTGGCAGAATTAAGTCAGAGGCTTGGTTTTGAAACCCATGTAGCCGGCGACTGCGATGGGGTAGGCTACATTGAAGGCGCTATTCACAGCGCGCATGCTGTAGCGCGATCGCTATAGACATGAGTCTGCTGACTAAGTTGTTGCGGAGGGAATAGTCGCTGAATACTCTATTGTTGATACTGTTACTGATTTTTGGTGGTGTCGCGTTGATGGTGGTGCTGGGTGAACGATTTACCAAACCGGTAGACCCGCAGCATTTGGCGCGACTGCAACGCTGGTTGACGCCATTAGTGGGCCTGATGCTGGTACTGTCGCTGTTGGACTACCACTTCTAACCCTTTGACTTGTCGGGACGACGTGATGAATAAACCTCTGGTTGGCGTGCGTATATTAGACCTGACACACATGTTGGCTGGGCCGTATGCAGGCATGATTCTGGCCGACCTGGGGGCGGAGACCATTAAAGTTGAACCCCTTGCTGGCGAGGGAACTCGCCAGCTACTGGCAACTGACCCTGAAAACTCACTGAATGGAATGGGCGCCTACTACCTGACCCTCAATCGCAACAAGAAAAGCGTCGCCATCGACCTGAAGTCTGAAAGCGGTATGGCTGTGTTCAGTCGGTTAGTGGAAGCGTCCGATATTGTATTAAGCAACTTTGCCGCGGAGGTACCCCAGCGTCTGGGGCTGGACTTCGAGACGCTCAGCCAAGTAAATCCACGCATCATTACCTGCACTGTTACAGGCTATGGTTCAGAGGGCCCAGGTGCTAACCGTCCTGCCTTTGACCAGGTCGCACAGGCCAGCGGCGGCGGGATGTCTATTACGGGGTCTGATTGGGAACATCCGGTGCGAGCGGGAATCCCTATTGGCGATCTTGGTGGCGGTATGTTCGGTGTCATGGGTATTCTGGCGGCGCTGTATGAAAGGGAGCGCAGTGGCCTTGGTCAGCATGTGGACATCGCGATGGTCGACTGCCAGATATCCATGCTCAATTACATGGCGACCATGCACAGCCTCTCCGGGAAAGATCCGTACCCTATCGGTAATGCGCATTTCGTTCACGTGCCCTACGATACATTTCGCTGTGCCGATGGGGTTATCGTTATCGCGGTGATTACCGATAGCTTTTGGCAACACCTGAAGAGCGTGGTGGACTGCCCTGCGTTTGACAATCCGTTGTACGACACGCAGCCCGGACGGTGGCAGGATAGAGCACTCATCAACCGTTGGCTCAATGATGTACTAGAGCGGCAAAGTTGCGCTCATTGGTTAGAGAAACTGGAGAAGCACCGTATTCCTTGTTCCGCTGTCAATAGCATCAGCCAGGCCTTGTCCGATCCCCAGGTGTTGCACCGCAACATGGTGGTGGACCTTCGCCACCCTGATGGGAGCAGTACTCGAGGGCCGGGTAACCCGATTAAGTTGTCACGCACCAAGGAGGAGAGTTTTAGTCCGGCGCCCTTGCTGGGTGCGAATACGGACAGTGTGATGTCTGAACTGCTGGGTCTGACGGCAACAGAAATCAAGGTATTGAAGGCACAGGGAGCGATAGGGTGATGGCAGGAGCGCTCACTGGCACATCTGACGATAAGGGCATGGCCGACTGTCTGCGGGCAGCACTTTTAGGCGCCGAGCAAACCGCGCTTGCGAATGGCGCAAGCATTGAAGGCCTAGCACGCCTTTCCGGCGGGGCTAATATGGAGACGTGGTCTTTTGATTGGGTAAAGGCCACAGGGACTGAGCCTTTGATTCTGCGAAGGTTGCCCGGCCAGACCCGGGACTTCGAGAATGCGGTAGGCGAACTCACGCTCAAGGATGAGGCCGCACTGATCGATGTCGCTGGCCGATATGGGGTCCCTGTTCCTGCTGTGCGGTTGGTTCTAGGCCCTGAACATGCGCTGGGGCAAGGCTACATTATGAGCCGGGAGCGGGGCGAGGCCCTGCCTTTTCGTCTGCTGGCAGACGATTGTTATCGGGACGCGCGCGAGCGACTGGCCTTTCAGTGCGGCCAGACTCTGGGCCGCATCCATAAGATTCCGCTGGAATCCCTGCCGCAAGGTTTATCCGATCACAGTGGTGTGCTTTTGTTTCAACGCGCCCAGGTGCTGCTCGACACTCATGGAAACCTATCTCCTGTGCTGCAATTGGGGCTCAATTGGCTGCGAGACAAGCCGCGTCCAGACCCCCCGCGCACGCTGGTGCATGGGGACTTTCGCAATGGTAATTTGCTGGTAGATGAAGAGGGTCTTGTCGCCGTGTTGGATTGGGAGCTGGCGCACCTGGGTGATCCTGTTCAGGACCTAGGTTATATCTGTGCCAATGTCTGGCGCTTTGGCTCGCCCAAGCCGGTGGGGGGATTTGGTGACTATGCAGATCTTTTGGCGGGCTATGAGTCTGTCACTGGCATAGCGCCCGCGATGGCGGATATTCATTATTGGCAGGTGCACGCTGCTCTATCGTGGGGAATGGTGTGTCTTCGCATGCTGGAGATGTATCGAAGTGGAGAGGATTCCAGCCTGGAGAGGGCAGCGGTAGGTCGGCGCCTATCGGAGGCTGAAATCGATCTCCTGTTGTTGATGGAAGGAGAGTCTGCATGAGCGGCACTGAGTCGGGAGAGCTGTTAGTGGCCGTGCGCCAGTTTTTGCGTGAGGAGGTATTGCCCGAGCTGGATGGCTTTAAGGCGTATACCACTAGGGTGGCGGCCAATGCACTGGGTATTGTGGCCAGGGAACTGGAGATGGGCACTGGTTTAGCAGAGCTCGACAAGCAAATAGCCTCCACACTTGATCTGGATGAGCAGGCGGGCCCAGTCATGCGACAAATTGCGCTTGCCCTTCGTGATGGCACTATGGCCCAGGACGACCATCGAATTCTCTCGTATCTCAGGCAGCGTACGTTGCATTCCTGCGCTATTGACAACCCGAAATACTCCGGGCTGCATCAGGCCAGGGCGCGTTGGTTGCGCTAGCCTAGGTTCGGCTTCAAGGTACTAGCCGCCACCTATTTGAGTCCCCTGGGCTGGTGACATGGATGTATCGCGTTGCAATTTCGATCGACGTCTCGAATCGGTGCCTCATTTTTCTTTATTGGTGCTGAAAAACCAAAGTAATATGCCTATAAACCATTGATTTTATTAACTTATTATTATTTTTTCGCTATGCTTAGGGCTGGTGACACAGCTATATCGGGCTGTGATTCTCACAGAAGCCAAATATAAATTCAAAACCTGCCCAAAAGTACAATGTCTGTGTTTATCAGCACGGGTAGGATTTAGGCTTACGAACAATAAAGCCACCAGCAGCGCAGCAAATGACTGGTCTTAACTACGAGAGAGTAAGCATCATGATGAACAAAACGATTTTTATGGGTGCTCTATTCCTTATTGCTGGCGCTGTCAACGCAGCAACGACGACATTATCCCAATCGCAAGATCAAACGGTCGACGGCGAGAGCTTCAATTTTATTTTCAATAATCTGGGCGCTTATGAAGTTGGCAGTAGCAGCAGTTTTACTATTTCGGTTCAGGGCGATTTTAATGACATAGCGACGCCAGGCTCAACAGCCATCACTATTGGCGGCGAGGATCAGGGAAATTTTAATCGTGTTTCCGCCGAAGCTTATGATGTACTTTTAAAGGGCTTTAATAATATCAACACGTATCGGTATAAGTTAAACTTTGACCTTAACGCGGCGCAAACGGAGGCCTTTTTTAGTAATAGCAATGTGATCGTTGACTTCGCCGACGAGGTGCTGGTCTTGTGTGGGTGGTGGAACTACGGTAATTGTATTGCAAACGTTGATGATGCGCCCTATGCCCAGGTGGATTATACCTACGAAGTAAGCAGCGTTCCTGTCCCTGCGGCGGTTTGGCTGTTCGGATCTGCCTTGCTCGGGTTGGCGGGAGTGGCAAGACGCAAAAAAGTTTAGAAGAACATCAGACATTAAAACCCGCCTCGGTGGGTTTTTTATTGCTTGGAATTTGATGCCTGCAATAGTCGTGACCTCGCTGCAGCAACCCGTCACCAGAATATAATGAGAAGTCTCTCCACTATACCGGCTAGTTGTTGACCCCTTTCGGCGCTTTCCTATCCATAAATCCAAACATATAGCCCGCTACACGGCGCTTCTGTATCTCCTCCGTGCCCTCGGTAATCCGGTAGCGCCGGTGGTGGCGATAAATATGCTCGAAAGGGGCATGACGAGAATAGCCTAGCCCGCCATGTACCTGCATTGCTTGGTCGGCGGCATCGCAACACAGTCGATTGGCGACAAAGTTGCACATCGATATTTTGTCGGATACCGAAAAAGCGCCCTTAGTGTCCATTTGCCAAGCCGTTTTGTGTATAAGGGCGCGCAGCATTTCTGCTTGCGTTTGGAGCTCCACCAAAGGAAATTGAATCCCTTGGTTACTCGACAGAGGTTTGCCGAAAGGCGCTCGCTGCATTGCATAGTTCACGGATTCGTTAATACAGTATTGAGCTGCGCCTAGTGAGGAGGCAGCTTGGCGAATGCGATTTTCATTAAAGAAATGCTGAACCACTTGTAGAGCCTTGCCCTCACCGCCAAGAATGCAGCTGTGCGGCACTTTCATCTCCGTAAAAGACACCCTGCCGTGGTCCGTTGGCATATTAAATGTCCACAACATCTCTTCGATTTTAAATCCCTGCGTGTCAGTCGGCACGAGAAAGGCTGTGAGGCCACCAGCGTCGCCAGCGTCGCCGCTTGTTCGCGCAATGACCAGTATGTGACCTGCACGATGAATACCGGTATTCCAAGACTTTTCGCCATTGATTGTCCACGTATCGCCGTTGCGTGTGGCAAAGGTTCCCATATGCGTTGCATCTGACCCATGAGCCGTCTCTGTAATGCCGAACGTAAAGTAGCGACGACTTTCACACAGGTCATCAACCCAGTCGATTTTTTGCTGTGCCGACCCGTAATGAATCATCAACAACAATCCAACATTGTTACCGACGATGGAGTGTTCATTCTGTAAATCGTTGTGTAGCCCGAGCCCCTTGCAGGCAAGGTGTTCACGGATGATTGCCATTTCTAAATTGCTGCCGTCCTTGCCCCCGTACTCTTTGGGGGAGGAAAAGCGAAAGTGTCCTGCGGCGTCAGCCCGATGCTTGGCTTCCATTAGAAGCGCTTCCCATTGTTCGTTGGGTAGCCCATTCCTATCCCAGTCTGTGCGTGCATCTTCGCGCCGATGGTCAAAGAATCGATTGTTATCATCTTGCATCTGCAGTGGCAGAATCTCGCTTTCGATAAAGTTATCGAGGTCCTGTAGGTAGTTCATCAAGTATTCGGGGATATCAAAATTCATCATGGTGTGGCTCGCTGGTTCGGGGGTCTGTTTGTAGTGATGTCCGACTTTTTCGTTCAGTCGATCGCCCGCGTGGACAGACACGATCAAGTGAACAAAGTTTAGTTTTAGTGGTCATAGGATGAGTAGTGTGTGCAGCTCTTGCAGAGACAATCCTTAGACTGGTTAGTGTTGTGACGATCTGAGTATTGATGAGACAGAGTCAAAAGTCACGCATACTCTACAGTGCAGGTCAAGGTATGTTAACTTTGGTTCCGTTGGGCGTGTGTCGCGTTCGGCAGTTTGTTAGGTACACAGGAGTTTCAACTTTGAACGGCTCACCCTATAATCATTGTTGTTTATGGGGTCCCTGGGACCATGGTTGTGGGGGATTAAAGGGAGTGATTGGTGCCAACTGATTGGCTCGGTAATTCTAGTGCAGTGTCAGGGCGAGCAGGTGTCGCTCTCATTGGTGCGCTGAACGCGATGGCTCAGCCGCGTCGCGCGCGTCGGATACGTCAAGTTATTCTGTTGCTCGTTATTGCGTGGATGCTGCTTTCGCTCACTAGGCTGCTGTGGGCACTAGTCCCCAATGCTGAAAACGCCAATGTTGCACCGCCTAATGTGATTAATCCATTGTCAGCCGGCAGCTCCAGGGCTATCGTCGCACCTGTTAATATCGATCGCATGGTGGCTTGGCACTTATTCGGGGAGGCCGGCGCGACGGCGCAGGTCGTTATTGAGGCAGCAACAGAAGTCGACACTGATTCCCGTGAGGGTATAGAGGATGGCGCTCGGGAAACCAGTCTACAGTTGAAGTTGCGCGGTATCGTGGCGTCTACGGAGGACGGTCTGGGCTATGCCATTATTGAGAATGCCAATCAGCAGGCTATCTACATTGTTGAAGACAAGTTGCCCGTTCGGGGCAATGTGGTATTGGCCAAGGTGATGCCGCGACAGGTTGTGCTGGACAATGGCGGAACCTATGAATTGCTGGTGCTGTTTGAAGAATCCACTTTGGGCACTGCGGAGCCAATGTCTGCTCAGAACGCGGCGCCTGCAGTAAGCGAGAACATCGATAAGCGCGGCGATGATCAGGCTACGCGATTGGCCCAGAGTTATCGACAGCGCCTATACCAGAATCCTCAGTCGCTAGCAGAGGTGGTCAATGTCAGCGCCGTGCGCGAAAATGGGGCGCTGCTGGGCTATCGGGTAAGCCCTGGGAAGGATCAGGTACAATTTGCGCAGCTGGGGTTCAAAATGGGTGACGTGGTGACATCCGTCAACGGGGTAAGCCTCGATAACCCTACCAATACCATGGTTCTTTTCAATGACATGCGCTCAGCTAAGGAAGCGGTATTTGAATTGAAGCGTGATGGAGAAGCTATTACGCTGAGTGTCAATTTAGACGATGGTGGCGCTTAGTGAAACTTTTTGAAAGGATACAATTTTTCGTGAAAGCGACAACTCGGTTCTACCCTTTGACTGCGATTGTATTGCTGCTTGGCCTAATGCTTGGTAGCGGATCACTGCAAGCACAGGATTATACGATCAATCTGAAAGATACGGATATTCGAGAGCTCATACAATTTGTCTCCGATGCAACCGGTACGACCATCGTGGTCGACCCTGTAGTTAAGGGTAAGGTCAGAGTGATCTCCTCCAAGCCTGTATCGGCAAGCGAACTGTATGAACTGTTTTTGTCGGTTTTAGATGTTCATGGATACACCGCCGTGCGTTCGGGTGACATAGTGCGTGTTATACCCAGTAAGGATGCTCGCTCGGCGCCGCTTGACGTCAGTGATGATAGGTCCAGCATGACTTCGGATGAGTATATGACACAGGTTATTCGGCTGGAGAATATTTCAGCGGCCAAACTTATCCCCGTTTTGAGGCCCTTGGTGCCGCAACAGGCGCATATGGCGGCTTATGCACCCAGTAATGCGATTATTATTTCCGATGTCTCGGCCAATATCGACAAGATTAGGGACATCATCGAGCGCATGGATAAGTCTGCGGTGCAGAAGACGGATATTATCAAGCTGCGCTATGCCGTGGCGGAAGACGTGGTGACGATGCTGGAGCAGCTGAACAAGTCAGCGGCCAAGCAGGCCGGCGGCGAACAAGAAGTACTGTTGGTGGCTGATGCGCGCACCAACAGTGTTCTTGTCAGTGGTGATGAGTTAGAGCGGGCGAGACTGCGAAAACTGGTCACTCATCTGGATACTCCATTAGAGCAAAGCGGCAATGTTAAGGTTATTTATCTTCAGTATGCTGAGGCCAAAGATCTTGCTGACGTGCTGACTCGAGTGATGAAGAATATCACACAGTTGGAGACGGGTGACGGAGCGCAAGTCGCAAGCAGAAGCGGCAATAAGACGTCAACGATAGAAGCAGACGAGGGTACTAATGCGCTCATCATCACTGCCGATGCGGATGAGATGGCCTCTCTGGAAGTGGTCATTCAGCGCTTAGATATTCGTCGCGCTCAAGTGTTGGTGGAAGCCATTATTGTAGAAATGGAAGTGATTGACGGTCAAGAATTGGGGTTACAGTGGCTGTTCGCCGATAACGATGGTGTGTTCGGCAGCAATATTACTAAAGGTGACGCGCGGCTGGGGGGTATCGCGGGTTCACAGTTGTCAGAAGGCGGCGGGGATACTCCAGACGGTGTAGATTTAGGCGGGTTGGCGGCGGCTTTGGCGGGTACGGGGGGCGTCACCCTAGGCTGGGCTCAATTGGATAGCATGGGTTTATCCATGACGGTCATCCTCAACGCGCTCAATGAAACAGCAAACACAAACATTTTGTCCACGCCCAGTATACTGACCCTAGATAATCAGGAGGCTTATATTACGGTGGGCCAGCAGGTGCCCTTTGTGACCGGTTCTTTCACCAATACCGGAGCTGGGGGCGATGGTGCGCAGAATCCTTTTCAGACGATTGAGCGAGAGAATGTCGGTATTACCCTAACGGTGACGCCGCATATCAATGACGGTGATTCGGTGGTGCTTGATATTATGCAAGAAGTCTCCAGCATCAGTAAAACGTCAGTTGCAGCATCGGACGTGATCACGAATGAACGCAAAATTCAGACTAAGGTATTGGCACTGGATGGTCAGGTAGTCGTTTTGGGTGGCCTGATCAAGGACGAGGTGCAGGACGCGCAACAAAAAGTGCCTTTACTGGGTGACATCCCGTTTCTGGGCAGACTGTTTCGCAGCGATGCAGAAAGGGTGTCTAAACAAAACTTAATGGTGTTTATACGCACTACGATTATTCGCGACAACGCGCAGCTGATCGGCGCCAGTGGGGAGAAATACCGCTACATCCGTGATCAGCAAGCGTTGCGTAAGGAAAAAGGATTACTGTACCTAGGCGATGCCAATCTACCCGTTATGTCGGAGTGGGAAGCGCAAATGCAGCAACTGGATGCCATCAAGGCATCTGATGTTGATGGACCTGGTGCTCCCGCACCTCCGGTAGACGGCCGGTGACCACGCAGCTTGAGTTACCCCCCACGGATACGCTCACAGCGAGCGTTGCCGCAAGCCCCGCCCTGCCGTTTACCTTTGCTCAGCAGTACAGAGTGTTGTTGGATGCAGCCGACGATGGTTCTCCCGTGGTGGTGCATAACGGACAGCCACCGGTGCTGGTGCTGAGCGAGCTGCGTCGTATTCTGGGCGGGTCATTTGCACTTAAGGACGTGTCAGAGACTGATTTCAAGCGGCGCCTGACGCTGGCTTACCAGCGCAACAACAATGAAGCCGTGCAAATGGCCGAAGATATCGGAGCGGACGTTGATCTCAGTCGTCTGGCGGACGCCATTCCTGATTCTAGCGACCTCATGGACACGGAAGACGATGCCCCCATCATCCGCTTGATTAACGCCATACTGTCGCAAGCTGTGCGTGAAAAGGCTTCGGATATTCATGTCGAAACGTTCGAAGATCGGCTGAGTGTCCGTTATCGTATCGACGGAGTTTTGGCGGAAGTGCTCTCGCCTAAGCGCATGCTGGCGCCGTTGTTAGTGTCTCGCTTGAAGGTGATGGCGAGGCTGGATATTGCCGAAAAGCGCATACCTCAGGACGGCAGAATTTCAGTAAAGATAGCGGGTCACTCGGTGGACATCCGCATGTCGACTATACCGTCTGCTCACGGTGAGCGGGTGGTGTTGCGACTGTTGGATACAGCGGCTGGACAATTAGAGTTGACGCAGCTGGCCATGAACACTCAGGTCCTTGCTGCGTATAAAAAGCACCTACACAGTCCCCATGGCATTATCTTGGTAACCGGCCCTACCGGTTCGGGTAAAACGACGACATTGTATGCCGGGCTTGGTGATATCAACGAGGCCTCACGTAATATTCTTACCATTGAAGATCCTGTCGAATATATGCTACCGGGCATCGGTCAAACACAGGTTAACACCAAGGTGGATATGACCTTTGCGCGTGGATTGAGAGCTGTTTTGCGTCAGGATCCAGATGTGG
>JAPKBI010000428.1 GCA_028823475.1 Halioglobus sp.
GGTTTTGGTGAGATGAGCGAGTATATGGCGGTGCATAACGTTCCCTTTATCCCTGTCCTACTCGTGCTGACCATCGCTATTCAGATCGGAGGCGGCCTGAGTTTGCTGGCGGGCTATCGGGTGCAGTTAGTGGCCTTCTTACTGGCCGGGCTCACACTGGTCATTAGTATTTTCATGCACAATTTTTGGGCCATGGAAGAAGGTCTGCAACAGGGGCACGAACTGCAGAATTTTATTAAGAATATGGCCATCATGGCAGGCCTGCTATATATGGCCGGTGTGACACCGGTTGCGAATGCGCGAGCAAAACAGCACGAACAAGGATGACGCCATGAAGATTGGCATTAATGGAACAGGGCTGGTACTAAAAGCCTCTATTGAAGCAATCACAGAAGATGCACGATCAGCATTCAAAGACGGGTTTTCAAGCTACTGGTTAGCGGAACATCCAACCGGAGGGTTTGACGCGCTGACGGTGTTGTCGGTGGTTGCTCAGACAGTCCCAGATATTGAATTGGGAACAGCGATTGTTCCGACCTTGCCGCGGCATCCTATGGCGATGGCAGGTCAGGCGCTGACGACTCAAACAGCGACAAATGGCCGTCTAACGCTTGGCATAGGGCTCTCCCACGAGGTGATGATGGCGCAGTTGGGAATTGGATTCGATAAACCAATACGCCACCTAAAGGAATATCTTTCCATACTGATGCCGTTGCTTGAAGACGGCAAAGTAGCATTCAAGGGAGAAACACTTTCTTGCGAGGCTGAAGTGTTCAAAACAGTCGGCCCCAGACCCGGCGTCGTTGTCGCGGCGCTTGGCTCTCAAGCATTGAGAGTCGCCGGCACAAGGGCCGATGGGACGACGCTTGCATGGGTGGGCCCCAAGACAATTGCTGAACATATCGTACCGACGATCGCTGCAGCGGCTGAAAAAGCGGGCAGAGTTTCGCCGCGTATTATTGCGACCTTACCCATCTGTGTGACTGACAATCCCACTGCACTCAGGAACCAAATCTCTAAAACCCTTTCTATGTATGGGCAGTTGCCTTCCTATAAGGCAATGTTTGAAAAAGAAGGAGTGAGCGAACCTGGCGATCTGGCGCTGGTCGGTAGCGCCAGTGAAGTAGAAGATTGCCTAGAAAAACTGCGGGAGTCCGGAGTTACGGATTATGCGGCGTCGGTCTTTGCAACATCCTCCGAGGAACATATCCAGACCAGAGAGCTGCTATGCCGGATAGCTCAGAGTGCTTAGACAGTGGCCAGCATGTGCTTCGGAAGGAGACGGATTAACGACTTTTAACAGGTGAGAAGCTCATGCGACAAAAAAAATTGGGTCAGCTATTTGATGTTAGTCGCTATACATTAGGCGGTGGGGGTATTGGTCAAGTTTGGGGTCCCACGTCTCAGGATGAGGCGATAAAGACCGTAAAGGCCGCGCATGAAGCAGGTATCAATCTGTTTGATATGGCACCCTTGTATGGCAACGGTGAGGCAGAAAAAGTGATGGGCCTGGCTTTTCCTGATGGTTATCCAGACGCTGTTTTATTAACCACCAAATGCCTGTTAGGCGCTGCAAACGGCACAGATATTGAAGGCATACTATCGAGATCCCTACAGCAAAGCCTGGCGTTGCTAAAACGAGACTATGTCGATTTTTTCATATTGCATGGTTATGTTGTTCCCGATAATTGGCAGACAAAAATTCCGCACACATTACTATCAAAAATCGCAGTCACCTCATCGACCTTTAATGACTATGTTATTCCGGCCTTTGAAAAGCTGAAGCAGAGTGGACGAATTAGGGCTTGGGGTGTGACTGCTGCCAGTACGCAGGTAACTAATTTGGACATTATCAGTGCGCAAAGACGCCCTGATGTTGTTCAGTGTGTGAGCAATTTGCTGGATTCAGCGGGCGGTATGGCAATTGCCGCAGAAAAACCCGACCCTCGAGCAGTCATTCAGCATGCAAGGGAGCACTCTGTTGGCGTCATGGGCGTTAGAGCGGCCGCGGCAGGCTCGCTAACCAGCGTCATTGACAGGCCCGTCGCTGCGAATTCAGCAGAACAGATCGATTTTGAGCGCGCCGCACCGTTTCGCTTGATTGCTGCTGAAATGGAGATCTCTCCGGCGCAACTTGCGCATCAATACGCATTGTCGATGCCAGGGGTTGAGACGTTGGTTTTAGGCGTCAAAAATCGGGAGGAGTTGGCAGAGTGTTTGGCCGCAGAAGCAGCACCCGATTTAGAGGTATCTCTGATGCAGCGAATTGATGCGGCTGTTCGGGAGTGAAAAAGAGCAGCTTCAGAAGATTTGGCTGTCTCTGTTCAATTTAGAATGCACGTGTCTCACCAATATCAAGAACCCATGCCGCGTCGCTGCCCAGTTCGGAGTGTTGCGCCGCCTCGTTGAAACGCTGTGGCGGTTCCGCCAGCGGTTCATCAGACAGGTCAAACGTGCCAAAATGAATC
>JAPKBI010000429.1 GCA_028823475.1 Halioglobus sp.
GTTACTTCGCCTTTGATGATAATGCTGGGTCCTATCATTACGACGCTCCTTACGCTTGAAGGGGAGGGAGAAATAGCGTTGGTATGCGCTGAATCACGACCCTTGGCGGACGTTCCCGCCGGTTTATTTTTGCTTCGATCAAACATGGCAATCGCCTCTATATAGCGATGATGGCTGTACATGCTATCAGCCCGCTTAGCGGTTGACCAGTGTGCTTGCGGGCTAAAATCGTCAGCTGCAGTAAGTACGTGCTTCTGCGGCTTGACTGAGGCCGTGGAGGTTTGCTTTGTGAACAGCGATAGACTAAATTATGATTCCATTGATTGTATCTAATTAACCATCAAAAAGAAGGCGTACGCAATGTTGAAAGTTATTTTTATTTCTCTGGTCTTTACGTTATTAACAGCCTGTGCCGCCACGGGCAAAGCTACCTTTCCTGCTAAGAGCTCTGATGGCATGACCCTGATGCCGAATAGCAAAATGGCAGCATGGTATATGAAGCCCGGAGCGGACCTGAGTGAGTATGACAAAATAGCGCTACTAGACACTTACGTATCTTTTGCCAAGCATTGGCAGCAGAACTATAACGAGACTGCAACTTTTCAGGACCAAGTAAGCGATGCAGATATGAAAAAGATTCGCGATAATGTGGCCAAGGAATTTGCGGCAGAGATGACAAAGGTGTTGTCAGCCGAAGACGGGCGTCCGATGGTGTCGGCTGGTGGTACGGGTGTGCTGATTTTGCGCCCGGCCATTATCAATCTTGAGATATCGGCACCCGATCTAATGACCCCAGGCATGAGCGAAACTTATGTTGCCAGTGCTGGCAGCATGACGCTCTACATGGAGCTGTTTGACGGCAAAACTGGGGATATTATTGGCAAGATCATCGATCCAGAGGCCGCAGACGATGCGGGGATGATGCAAATCTCTAGCAGTGTCTCTAATACCGCTGATTTCGACAGGATAGTGAAGCGTTGGGCACAAATCTTGAACACGCATCTCGCTCAGGTCACCAAAAATTAGTAGGGGAAGCTGATCTCCTTGGGCGAACAGATCCACATAACTGATTTGGCCCACCCATTGCGCAGTGAGATGCAGCGCAGTGCGTTAGCCTATGCTGAAACCCTTCAGATTGAGCTGACTAGTCAGAGTATCCTACAAGAGGCGAGTCAAGTGACCGGCCTCGATGACTTTGGCCCATCGGACTTTCTGCCGCGACTGGAATTATTGTGCGATGAATGGGCTCGCGATAAAGAGTTAGTGAATCTGGGTCGTCTTTCTTTACGTAACAAACTGGTACAGCATGCGAAGAGTCGTTTACTGATACAGGATGTGTTAAACCGCCATCCAGAAATTCACGCAGTAGAGGTTCGGGCGCCGATTATTGTGGCCGGATTGCCACGCTCTGGTACCACACACTTGGTTAATCTGATGGCTGCAGACTCGAGGCTGCGCTCACTGCCATTATGGGAATCGTATGAGCCTATTCCTTTGACAGGAGAATCGCTGCTGAAAAATGGCGTCGATCCCCGTTATCAGCGCTGTGAAGATACCTGGAAAATGATGCAGTCATTGTCGCCCCTGCTCTCGGCCATGCATCCTATGAGCCCGGATCATATTCATGAAGAACTGGAGTTGATGGGGCCTGATTTCGCCTCCTACAACTACGAATGGCTAAGTGTTTCGCCTCGCTGGCGAGATCACTACTATGCCTGCGATCAGACTCCCCATTACGAATACATGAAGACCGTGTTGAAAATTCTCACCTGGCAGGATGGAGACGTCTCAGGCGAAAAAACGCGGTGGGTATTGAAATGCCCGCAGCATCTAGAGCAGTTGGGTGTTTTGCAAAAGATGTTTCCCGACGCCACTATTGCAATCACGCATCGCGATCCGGTCTCGGTCATCCAGTCAGCGGCGACGATGCTGGCGTACGGGCAGCGCATTAATCGCAAACAGGTAGACCTTGAGGGGTTGATGAGCTACTGGACGGATCGCGTCGTTCACCTATTGCGGGCCTGCGTACGAGATCGCGAAAATCTGCCAGCTGAGCGAAGTATCGATGTTCTATTTCACGAATTTATGGCCGATGATTTGGCGATGGTAGAAAAAATCTATGCAAAGGCAGACCTCGATATGACGACGCTTGCCCGTGATCAATTGCAGACATTTGTCGATGAGCATCCCCGTGGGAAGGCTGGTCGGGTGATTTATAATTTGCGGGATGATTTTGGTGTTGAGCCTGCGCAGCTGCGTGCACACTTTGATTTTTATGTCGCACGATTTCCTGTCAAGGTAGAAGTGTTATGAGTTTGTCCGGTAGTGCTGTTAGACGCCCGATCTATAAGTCCCGTCCTATTGAGCCCAATCCGGCCGGATTTGGCGGTCAACGCATCAATGATTTCGTTGTTCTGTCAGAGGCATTTTCCAACAGTTATCTGCTACAAACCTCTGAAGGTAACAT
>JAPKBI010000430.1 GCA_028823475.1 Halioglobus sp.
TCTATAGAATAGCGTGTCGGTCTGCGTAATTCTTCTTTACGCTGATCGAACTCGGCAATGATTTCTGCTTCCGTTGGAGGGAGTGGTGGGTTCGCGGCCAGCAGCAGTTGTTCCATTACTTGGATCATCCGCCGCTTGATCACTTCATCACTAAGATGCAGACGCATTTCCAGTGCAGCCTCATAGAGCTCTTGGTCAGTTTTGCCTTCGGACATTTGTAGAAAACGCATATTGAGTAATAGACGTTGATATACCACCGTATCATAAAGGTGGAGATCGAGATCGATCGCGCGCTGGAACAACATATCCCTATCCAGTTCCGCCTCTAACATTCGAGTCTGCTGCTCCGGCGTAGGCAACCGACCAACGCTGGCGAACCATTGCTGCTGCAATGCGTCTAGGCGCGCCTCGCTCAGCGGCCCAACCACCGGCTTAGGCTCAGGCAAGAACACGCCCTGCAGATAAAACAGCAATACGCCCAACACAATAAAATGCACCCAAGGGCGGTTAAGCCGGGCAAAAAAAGTCATCCACTACTCTCCAGAAACTGCGACGTGACAAAGGGTGATTGCTGGCCTACGCATGGCTAGTCTTCGTATATAGCCTTTGTTTTATTCATTTGCGCCTGAATGCCAGACTGCAAATCTACCTGGCTCATCATGCCAGAGTTCCATGTGGCAATATAGTTAAGACCTTCAGAGACACTGTGGTCGCGCGAGTAGAGCATCATTTCCTTGGTACCGCGCATTGCCAATGGCGATTTTGCAGCAATCGTTCGGGCGATAGTAGTGACTTCACGCAGCATGGTCTCCTTGTCCTCAAAGACATTGTTCACAAAGCCTACCTCTTTAGCCTCTTGTGCACCCATATTGCGACCGGTATAGGCTAACTCTCGCACCACCCCGTCCGGAATAATTTTGGGTAAACGTTGCAAAGTCCCCACATCCGCAGTCATACCGAGGTCAATCTCCCGGATGGAGAAAAAAGCGTCCTGCGTGGCATACCGTATATCAGCACAGCAGGTCATATCCACGCCGCCACCGATACAGGTATTATGAATCGCCGCCAATACTGGCACACGACATTTCTCTATGGCTGTGAGATTAGCCTGCAGACGCAGAATAGTGCGCCGCAGTGCCTCAGCACGACGCGATGCCTCAGAAGATTCGCCATGCAGGTTGCCAAACACACTCAGGTCTAGACCAGCACAAAAATGTTTGCCATTGCCTGCCAAAATGACGACGCGCACGGTAGGCTCGTCATCCAGCCACTCAAAACACGCTTGTAGCTCGCTCCACATGGCGCCATTCATGGCATTTGCCTTGTCCGGTCGATTCAGATTAACGGTGGCAACCTGTTGCTCGATTGACAGTTCTAACGTTTCAAAATTAGGCAGCATAGGGCATTCTCTCATATTAGCTTTGGGGAAGTCGGCACTACCAAGTTGAGACAAAATGGGCCGGATCCAGTGAAGGTATAATTTTAGCAGAGCCATTGCGCGAGCCAATATAGAGAAAAGCAATGATCTCCTCATCTTCAGCTAGGCCGAGCCCGCTCATCACCGCACGATCGTATGCCGCTTCCCCCGTGCGCCAGATGCCGGCAAAACCAGATGCTTCAGCGGCTAATAAGACAGCCTGCGCGGCGCAGGCGCCGGAAAATCGTTGTTCTATAGGTGGCACTTTCGGATGCAAAGTCACCTTAACAACGGCCACTACCAACAGCGGCGCCCTCAGCGGCGCATTACGCGCTTTAGTGCGCGCCGCCTCATCCGCATCTGGATTACGCAACAATAGACAACGCTCCAGCAATTCTCCAAACGCCACACGGCGCTCTTGTGCGATTGTGATAAAACGTGACGGCCGCAGCCAGGCATGATCGGGTGCCCGCAGCGCGGCGCGGAAGATGTGTTCTAATTCAGCGGCGCAGGGACCCGGGGTTGTCAGTTTAGGGGAGGAGTTACGCTGCTGTAAAAACTGGAGAATATCGCTCATGAGAATGTGCTGCTAATCAATTGAGGCCAAAATTATAACAGTATTTGCAGGCTATGTTGCACCTCCCCAGCCGAGATCTCAGTCCAGCACGCCTATCAATATATTGACAAAGCCACGCGCCTCTTCCACTTTATCCCAATTGTCACACCACACGGCTAGTTCCTCAGAGCTGCTGGCAATGAGACCGTGTTCAATATGATCAATTATCCAAAAAGGTTGGCCCAACGTTCCCAGTAACTCCATAAGCGCCCGGCCACTGGCGCCTGCCTGACGCAAGGAATGGGGCGTCAATTCAACGATAATTCGAGGCTTGCTCTCTAGGCCAACCAGGAGCGGCATCAACCCTTCAATGACCTGAAACTCAGAACCCTGCGTGTCAATTTTCAGCAGGTGTAGCCGATCTATACGTTCCGCAAGATAATCACTGCCTCGCTGCAAGACAATAGGCACGCTATTACGATCTTCATCCCC
>JAPKBI010000431.1 GCA_028823475.1 Halioglobus sp.
TCAGCGCTGCACGGGTCGGTGAGCATATGGGGGTGGTATAAAACCGGTCCAGCTGAATGCCCTCCGCCGCGAGTCGGTCAAGCGATGGGGTTTCAATATCCCCGCCGTGATAACCGACATCATTCCAACCAAGGTCATCGGCAACCATGACGATCACGTTGGGCCGATCCTGGCCATAGGCGGCGCCGAGTGTTAATGCACTCAGCATAGTAATTCTAAGCAATAACTGAATCATGGGATTACCTTTTCAATCTTGGTTACTTTGTCTACCGTGGCTTGTCTGTACCAGATGGGGGACGTCCAGGCGCGCTCCTGAATGACCGGGGAATAAAACGGCTGTTCTGCAGCATTGAGGCAACATTTGCCGTAGACGTCGCCATCCGCGCCCTTCTCAGTCTGTGCTAGCTCGTTGGCAAGCTCGGCCTGCGCCGCGCATTGCTCGTTAAATGGGTTCACCCCCGCTGCCTGGCATTGCAGTGTGCTCCACCGGCAGGTCGGGTTTTCCAGTACACGGGCGTAATAGAACGCGGGTTGCTCAGCATCAAACTCAGGGTCCTGCCAGACGGCACATAGGTTTGCTGCCCCTGAACCAATGCGGTTACAGTTGCTTTCATCAACTCGGGCGCCGTTTTCAGCATTACCGGCTACGTCATAGATCTGCTCGTGGCTTATACCTTCAGCATCAACCCAGCCCTTAATAATTTGTACTCTTTGCAGATCAGTGCCGGGGTTGTCCTGTACACCCGGGTCTTTCGCCGCGCTAACAAATATTTTGAGGGGCGATGTTTCTGCAACCGCATCCAGACTACCTCCCATGGGTACGCCTGTGCTGTAGGCCGCGGCGATGGCATTGTGGTTGTCGCAGAGATCGTCCGGCAGCTCAGAGCCTGCAAAGAACCTCACCGTCGGGCGCGTGCCACTGGTAGCATAGGTTTCTTTGCGTCTCATGGCGGAAAATATCGCATCGCGGGAGTTCTCCTGCGCCCAGACAACGGCATGCCCGCCCGCGTTGGAATAGAAATGATCCTGCACATTGCGGAATTCGCTGTCGCGTCTCCCCAGGTGCCCGCCAAAACTGTCTTCCTCTGCCGCACCCGGAGTCGCGCTGTGGGTATCAGTGCTGCCTATGACACCCATGACGAACGGGTTGATACCATTTTCCTGCCCGTACGCCAGACCATCCTTGTAGACATTGCGTACCATATTGCGACGGGCAAAGTCCTCAATCACTATCTCTTCAGCGCGGTCGGTTCGAACGATGCCATTAACCGTCCCCAGCATGCCGAGGTTATCGCTGGGTATCTGCTCGAAATCACACAACTCATCTTCTGTATCGAGACCAATGCCCCGGGATCGATCAAAGCGACATTCGGATGCACCCTTATGTTGTATCAATTCCACCAGGGGCTCGAAGAAAAGCCTGTCGTCAAGCTCCTGCTGTGTTTCGGGATCTCTGAACATCAACCCACCTGCAAGGTTCGAGTTGTGAGGAATGGCCAGCACATCACAGCCAGTGCCGGTATCGGTGCACTGCTCGCGCAACGCCTGCCACAATTCAGGGAAGTTGTACCGGCCTGTTTCATAGGTCGATATGGGTGCGGCAGGCACTTCAGCATTACGAAAAATGACGTTTCGATGCATGTTGTTCCGATTAGGCGCATCGGTATATTCATATCCAACAAACGTGGTGAATTGGCAGTTCGCTGATCGATCATAGTGATCTTCAGCAGCCTGCTGAATCTGCGCCCATGTATCATTCGTTGCTGCACCACAGTCAGAAAGCGAACACGCCATGGACATTTCTTTTTCTGCAGTTTGCTGACCGGCAAGTCGGGTCCACCAGTCAACGGCAATCAACTGTACCCACTGGTTGGTTGACCTGGTTATCGCGCAATGCGGCCACCAGTAACCCAGCGCAGACGAGTCTTGTGTGCAAACACTTAGCTGACCAAGAAATTCCGAATGATCAGTGATAGCGGCGAAGTCCAGTGGCCTAGGTATTTTTACACCGAGCAGTTTTTTACCATCTGCCGCCGGCACAAGAATTTCTTCGCCTTTGGCATAGCGGTAGGCATCCCATGGGTCGCTGCGCACGCTAGAGGTATAGGCGTCGAAGGAATAGCTGGTGTGAACATGAAGGTCGCCGAACAGAGGTTTGCCTAAAGGATCGACATTGACGCAGGGTGTGCGCGCTTCTGTCCGCGCAACATTCAGGTCGCTCGGTGCTCCCATGAGGTCAGTGCTGCAAAGCAGCAACAAGAAGCTGACAATTCGCAGATCAGAAGCCGCGCCAACAACACGAATGAGGCTCGGCAGGAAGCGGCCCATTAAGTTTCCAGGCAAACCCGAATATTCGTGAATCATGCGGGCGTTCCGTTCTCACCCATCCAATCGACCAAAGGTTGCAGATAGGCGGACAATTCTCCTTCAGCGAGATTTGCCGAGTAGTCGCCATGTACTATCC
>JAPKBI010000432.1 GCA_028823475.1 Halioglobus sp.
CCCGGCGCGCAGGAAATTGTGGACGCAGTGCGCTCGCTTTACGGCTAACTCCGAGATGCCACCGGCGACCGCTCGCCTTGCAGGACTGAGCCTTTTCCTTCGGCATTCAAGCGGTAATGGCTTGAGAGGGTAAAGGTCCGAGCTTGGCATGAAGCGCCCTAAGTAGTAGCGGAAGACCAAGCGCGGAAAGGGGTAGTGGTGAAGATAAGTTTCAGGCCCAATTAATAAGTTTTACCGTTATTGAGAAAAATACCTATTTGCACTGCATCGACATAGCTAGTCGGTGGTGAAGTCATCTTGGTTCCTGGGTAGTAGGCCTGCGGATTAGTTAGAAAAGCAGCCATGGTAAAGTAATCCCAGACAACGCTGGTTTTATCGTTGGCCAACGCCGACGAATATGAATATCCCGGCAACGAGCCAGATCGGCGTCCCGCGACCCCATCCAAGAGTGGGCCTATTTTGCCGTTGGTCCTATCTCCATATGTATGGCAGGTTCCGCAATTCTGGACAAATAGAGACTCAGCGTGCTCTGGATCGTAGTCAATACTTTCTGCGGCAACGGTTTCTTCACCCTGCATGACACCGTGCTCTTTCATGGTGGCAGCCAGGTCGGCACCCAGGGGCATATCAAAGGGTTTCGCCACGCGACTGAGCTCTTTTCTTTCTGGCTGTCCCGGTCGAATGCGAAGAATTTTGCCTTTAGAAGAGTCCGTTATGGCGTACAAAAATCCATCAGGACCGGTTTCCACCGAGCGTATACGTTCATTAAAGTCCGCCAACAAACGTTCCTCGTGCAGGAGCTCGCCATCGCGAATTCTCAGGCGTCTGATTGCTTGACCGGACAGCGCGCCTATGAACAGATCACCTTGCCAGGCCGGGAATGCGCTGCCGCCGTAATAAGTAAGGCCTGAGGGTGCGATGGAAGGACTCCAAACTACTACAGGATCAACAAACTCTGCATCCGTCTGCCGGTCAGACATCGCTCGACCAGAATAGTCAAAGCCCCAGCTCAGCAATGGCCAGCCGTAATTTCCGCCGGCTTCTAGCAGATTAAGTTCATCGCCTCCCAAGGGGCCGATGTCGATAACCCAGAGCTGTCCATTGTCGTCTAAAGCAAAGCCCCCTGGAGATCGAAAACCAGTCGCCATCAGTTCGGGCTTTGCGTCAGGGTCTGCGACCGCGATGGCGTTGTCACCTGGGACCGTACCATCTCGATTAATTCGAATGATTTTCCCAATGTGGCCATCTACGCGTTGCACCATGCCGCTGCCGGGTTGCCCGCTCGATCCGATGCCGACGATCAGTGACTTGTCTTGAAGAAATTGAATGCGAGTGATGTTCGGTCCGCCCGTTGGCGCGGGGGGGTAGGTGCTAAACAATTCCTCGCCATCAACCAGTCGGTTGCCTTCCAACCTAGCCTTATAAACGACTCCGATTCTAGCAGTGGCTGTGCCCCTGGTATAAGTGAGATACAGATACGGACTGGTCTCAAAGTCAGGGTCAATTTCTATATCTAGCAATCCATCGTAAGGACTAGCAGACATCACATCTGGTACGCCCTCGATTTCCGCAATAATTGCACCGTCTCGAACTACCTTAATTTTACCAACCCGTTCGGTCAGCAGGAGTGTGCCGTCGGGAAGCCAGGTCATCGCCCAAGGGAAGTTAAGAGGGGCAAGATATTCTTCGACCCAGTATTTTTGTTCGAAAGCACCTGTTTTTATCTCGCTAAGTTCTTCGGAAGAACATCCTATAAGTATTAAAATAACCGAGGCGAGAATAGCCGTTCTAATTTGTCGCTTAATCATTTGTTTTTAATTTCCTGATTATATTTTACGATGATGTCCTCTCGCCAGACCGTACGTTGGTCGTTTGATTCCCCTACATTAGCGTAACAATTTTGAATTGTCATAGTGATTTATTTCAAATCCTATTAATGTTTTCTTGCTAGTGTCAGGCCGCGGGGGTTCCTAGGCGCATAGCGTTGGAATTTGCGTGCGCCGCCGCAGCCCTCCGCAACGGAAAAGCAGTTAGTATTGTAAATATCATGCGCATAGTTTGATCTGAAACTTGAAGATTTTATGCGCATAGTTGTGTATCCGCGAATCGATCGCTTAAGCGGTTGCCGCTGAAAACTCTGGCGCTGCGGAGCGGCTGATGCGTTATCACATAGTCGAGTGGGTGCGATACGTTGAAGAGTATTACCTCGCACCCACGAATGAAATGGTTACGTGGCATTACGAATAGAGCGGCAGTGGTATTGGTCGGGCGATCTACCCGACCATCGGGCCATGGTGGTCAAGTGATAGGTAGAGTCAGCATGAAGAGTGTAAAATTGGCAACAGATCTTGCTTTTTTTGGGATGTGTAAAAGTCAGCGAGCGACATTTTTGCATCTCGCCCATCCTTTTAGAACGAGCATATTATGGCAACAAAAGAAAAACTCTCTCAGAGAGAA
>JAPKBI010000433.1 GCA_028823475.1 Halioglobus sp.
CGCCCTGAAGGCTGCTCCATACCTGCTAGCCACTGCTTGCGTGCATTATGTGGCCGTTTGTCAGTCTTTAGCCAGGTTCCAACATTGGCACCAGCGAACACGCTATTTAGAATGTTATCTACTGTGCCCGACGCAATCACCGTCTCTGTGCCAGAGCGGGCTGCCAGTCGCGCAGCGCTCAGCTTCGTCACCATCCCACCCCGACCCAGAATGCCACCTTCTCCTGCCATGTCGTCCAATCGAGAGTCGTCCACATCACACGACTCGATTAGCTTTGCCGCAGGATTACGACGAGGATCCTCCTCACAAAAACCTTCCTGATCGGTTAGCAGAACCAGCACATCCGCATCGATAAGGTTGGCCACCAGAGCTGCCAACGTATCGTTATCTCCAAAGCGGATTTCCTCTGTGACCACGGTATCGTTTTCATTGACGATGGGCACCACCCCCAGGTTTAGTAGCGTCTGAAGGGTACGGCGTGCATTCAGATAGCGGTCTCGGGCAACCACATCGTCGTGTACCAACAATATTTGCGCGGTGGCAATACCGTAGCGCTTGAAGGCTGCCTCATAGCTTTGTATTAGCGCCGACTGTCCCACCGCAGCAGCCGCCTGAAGCTCGTGTATCAGCTGTGGGCGGTCAGTCCAACCTAGACGAGCAATTCCTGCCGCCACTGCGCCGCTGGAAACTAAAACCACCTCGCAACCTGCCTCGCGCAGTTGTGCCAACTGCTCCACCAAAGTCGAAATGACATCGACGTCAAGACCACGACCGTCATCGGTGAGCAGTGCACTGCCCACTTTGACTACCCAGCGTCGCGCGCTGGCAATTTCTGCTCGTTCAGTCATTTGCTGTCCTATGGACGATACTCGACATCAACTTCAAAATCGTCATCATCGATATCGATATCATCAATATCATCGTCTTCCAACGGCGCGCGACTCTGCTCTGCGCGAAGTTCATCGATACGCTGTCGACCTTCAAGTTGCATGCGGCTTTGCAGTTCTTTCTCGGCATCCGCTAACTCAGGCTGCGTCGCTTCGCGCGCGCGGCACTCCTCCAGATAGGTCATCAGGTCACCACACATCGGCGCTGTGCCCTCTGATCGAATCGCGGAAATGGAGTACACAGGGCCATGCCAGTCTAGCGCCGCCAACACCGCGTCGCGGCGCTGCGCGAATGTTTCAGCGTCCACTAGGTCGCTTTTGTTAAGTACAAGCCAGCGTTCACGCTGAGCGAGCGTGGGGCTGAAGCGCTCCAGTTCCCGCACGATGGTCAGCGCGGCGTCTGCGGGCTCGACTCCATCGTACGGCGCCATATCGACCAGATGTAACAGAATACGATTGCGTGTCAGATGCTTGAGAAAACGGATACCAAGACCTGCCCCGTCAGAGGCACCCTCAATCAAACCGGGGATATCCGCCATAACAAAGCTTCGGTGAGCCTCTACACTCACCACACCGAGGTTGGGTACCAGGGTCGTAAACGGATAGTCCGCTACCTTGGGTTTAGCGGCAGATACTGAGCGAATCAGCGTCGATTTACCCGCATTTGGCAGCCCCAGAAGACCCACGTCTGCCAGCACTTTAAGCTCCAGTTTTAAACTACGAACTTCTCCGTCACTGCCAGGCGATGTCTGCCGGGGGGCGCGATTGGTGCTGGATTTGTAGCGAGCGTTCCCAAGCCCGTGAAACCCTCCTTGCGCGACGACCAACTGTTGGCCAGGCACTGACAGGTCTCCTAATACTTCACCCAGATCTTCATCAATCACCGTAGTGCCCAGGGGCACGCGCAGGACCAAATCCTCTCCACCCTTGCCAGTGCAGTTGCGGCCGGCGCCGGTTTCACCCGTCTGAGCCCTATAATGGCGCTTGAAGCGGAAATCGATCATGGTATTGAGGGCTTCATCAGCCTCGACGATGACACTACCCCCGTCACCCCCGTCGCCACCGTCGGGCCCACCTCTTTCAATGTACTTTTCACGCCGGAAGCTCAGGCAGCCATTGCCACCTTTGCCGGCGTAGACATTGATGCTTGCCTCATCTACGAATTTCATTTTTACCCCTGACTAGAGCATCTGATCGCTTAGTCACCAAAATCTCTGATAGCTGGGACCATCGTGGGCATAAAAAAAAGCCCCGTCAATTGACGAGGCCTTTGATCGCTTGGCTTCTATGCCGTCGATTCAGGCGCTCACGACCTGTACAAACTTGCGGCTTTTCGGGCCACGAACAATAAATTCTATCTTGCCATCTGCCTTCGCAAACAGCGTATGATCTTTGCCAATACCAACATTTTCTCCGGGGTGAAAGCGCGTGCCACGCTGACGCACGATAATGTTGCCTGCCTTCACTGCTTCACCGCCAAAGCATTTGACGCCCAGACGTTTGCTTACCGAATCGCGCCCGTTACGGGTACTACCACCAGCTTTCTTGTGTGCCACTGTCCAA
>JAPKBI010000434.1 GCA_028823475.1 Halioglobus sp.
CCCTTTGGCAAGTACGCTGAGCAGGCTCAACTGGAAATTATTTACGCGCATTACAGTGCCTACGAACACGAGGCAGCAGTAGAAGCAGCAGATCGCTTTATCCGATTACACCCCCAGCATCCCAATGTCGATTATGCCTATTACATGAAAGGCCTTGCGGCCTACACTGGCAACGAAGACATCTTTGCCCGGTTCCTGCCCACCGACCCTACCAGTCGTGATACCAGCCAAGCCAAAGAAGCCTTTGCCGAGTTTGCACAACTGCTCGCCAGATTTCCAAACAGCCCGTATGCTGCAGACGCGGAAGCTCGCATGATTTCCTTGAGAAATTTGCTTGCCCGTCACGAAATCATCGTCGCTAATTACTATCTGAGACGTGGCGCCTTCCTCGCCGCTGTCAATCGGGGACGATTTGTCGTAGAAAATTTTCAGCGCACCCCAGCGGTAGCTGATGGATTGGCCGTCATGGCGCAGGGCTATATCTATCTTGGAATGGATGATCTGGCTGACGAGTCCATCAATGTATTAGCGACAAACTTTCCCAATTACCCTGCCATCGGTAAAGATGGGCAGTTCATTAGTGACTACACCATGCAAGGTGTGCAACGTTCCTGGATAAACCAGGCTTCATTGGGTTTGCTCGATCCGCCCCAGCCACCGCAGTTCGATAACCGTCCGAGAATTTAATACCAGACAGACCCTCGCAGCACGCTAGTCGCCGAGACGCCAGCCGGATGTAATCGGGTAACGTCGGTCACGCCCGAAGCCTCGCCGCGTAATCCGCACTCCGATAGGCGCCTGACGGCGCTTGTATTCGTTGATATCCACTAGACGAAGTACGCGCAGTACCTGTTCACGGTCCAGACCTGTGGCGATGATCGCCTCCGCACTGTAATCCTCCTCTACATACAAGGCCAGAATGCGGTCCAAAATATCGTAGGGAGGAAGGCTGTCCTCGTCTTTCTGGTCCGGAGCCAACTCCGCAGAAGGCGGTCGATCGATGACACGCTGCGGGATACAAGGTCCCAGAGAGTTCCGGTAACGACACAGATCGAATACCAAGGTCTTGGGTACATCTTTGAGCACGTCAAACCCTCCGGCCATATCACCATAAAGCGTTGAATAGCCGACCGCCATCTCACTTTTATTGCCTGTTGTGAGCACTAAAGCCCCTTTTTTATTAGACATAGACATCAGTAACACACCGCGACAGCGGGCCTGAATGTTTTCTTCGGTAGTGTCGGGCTCGGTATCGTTGAATTCTTGCGCCAGACTATCCACAAATGCTTCGTAAATCGGCTCTATAGAAATCACCTTGTATTTGACATCGAGTGTTTTTGCCTGCTCCGCTGCGTCCTCTAGGCTCATCTGCGAGGTGTACCGAAAGGGCATCATCACCGCTGCTACTCGCTCTGCACCGAGCGCCTCGACAGCCACAGCGAGCGTAAGAGCAGAATCTATACCACCGGATAAACCCAAAATCACGCCGGGAAATCGGTTTTTGTTAACGTAATCACGAACACCCAAGACCAAAGCCTGCCAAGTGGCTGCCAATTCGTCCAGTGGGGGAACGAGGTCAGGGCCGGCAATCTCGACTGCACTGCCACCGAAATCCAATTGCAACCAGTACGCGCTTTCCTCAAACTGTGGCGCAGCTGCTGCGACAACGCCATCGGCGGTGACAGCAAACGAGCCACCGTCAAATACCAACTCATCTTGACCCCCCACCTGATTAACATAGACGATCGGAATACCGGCTTGCCTGGCACTTGAGCCCACGGTTTCCCAACGCTCGGCACGCTTACCCTGATGAAAGGGCGAAGAGTTTATGTTCAGCAACAACTGCGCGCCGGCATCTGCGGCCTGGCAGCCAGGGGTCCCCTCCCAAATATCCTCACAAATACTCAACCCCACCATCACACCTTCAATACTGACAACACACGGTTGGTCACCTGGATTAAAATAGCGCTTTTCGTCAAAAACCTGATAATTAGGCAGACTCTGCTTGCGGTACTGAGCCACTATTTCGCCGCGGTGCAGGACTCCGGCGACATTGTAGAGAACACCGTCTTCGTACAATGGATAACCGATCACCACATGTGCTCCGCCAGTCATGGAGGCGCACAGGGTATTGAGGGCCTGACTCACCCGCTGCGCGATACTTGGGCGCAGCAGTAAATCTTCCGGAGGGTAGCCGCTCAGTGTTAATTCAGGACACACAACGACAGGCGCTTCATGCATCTGTTCAGCCAGCGTTATAGCTTCGATAACTTTCTGCGTGTTCCCTTCAAAATCACCCACTAGGGTGTTCATCTGGGCCATCAAGATATTCAAAATACTCATGGAACTCTCAGGCGATGACAATATGAGGCCCGTATTGTCCGGAAAAGCGGCGCCTATAGCCAGTCCCTCGTTCAAACAATCCTGTTACACTGAGCCTCACTCTCAAT
>JAPKBI010000058.1 GCA_028823475.1 Halioglobus sp.
TGTATCAGTTCCATTGGTATATGAATTTGTTTGCCGGAATAGCCCAGCAGAAAGCCCAGTTTCATAGATAATCTCCAATAATAGCCATGCTTGGCTAGCCTTAAATTAGTGTGGTCGTTTAACCATCGAAAACAGCAGCGAATTGTGCCTCATGGCAGCAGTCATTGCCAAAACTTGTTTGGCGCTGCCGACCAAAAACACGGTAAATCATTTAGCTCGGCACACTGTATCCGTAATGAAAGTCTTAATGCAACAAACTGTAGAGCTTGCGCTGGTACTCTACAGCCAACGGGTCACCTTTGCCCAGTGATGCAATAGACTCCAACAGCATGCGTTTGGCTACTCCGTCGCCATGATTAAGGTCTTTACGCAGTATGCTGACAAAATGTTCCATGCCATCACGAAACTGTCCAGTGTCTATGTATTGCACACCTAACTGATAGCAGACATCAAGGTCATCCGGGTTAGTGGCTAGCTGCTGCTCCAACGCCTCAATCTCCGGCGACTTTGCGGCCTCTCGCTTAATGTCTAGCTGCGCTTGCAGTTGCTCATAGGCCGCGTCCTGATCTGCCTTACGCACACCCTTTAATAATGTTTCTGCCTCATCCAGTCGCAAGCTTTCGATCAAGGCATGGGCGTAAGTCATAGTAATATCATGACTTTGCTGGGATTCCGTCCATGCCTGACGCAGCGGCATAAGGGCCTCGTTAAACTCCCCTCTTTCCATCGCCTCCAACCCGGTTTGCACTAATGCATCCCAAGGCTTGGGCAAATACTTCGCCAACATTTCTCTAATAAACGATTCCGTTTGAGCCCCGGAAAAACCGTCTACAGGTTGGCCGCCCTGGATCACCATCACCGTCGGCAGGTTGCGCACACCTAATTGCTGAGCGATATCCTGCTGCTCATCTGCATTCACCTTAGCCAACAAGAAAGCACCTTGATATTCCGTGGCGATTTTTTCCAGCAGGGGCATTAACACTTTACAGGGTTCGCACCACTCGGCCCAAAAATCTACCACTACCGGGCGTTTATGGGATTCTTCGATGAGGAGCGCAGAGGCGTTGGTTTCATCTATGTTAACTATGTAGTCGGTCACTTGCTCTCCTTGTGAATGTTCGACTATGCCTTTTGGCTTCGCTGAATTAACGTGCTTGAAAGCACTGGCAGCCAAGCGTGGGGCATGCGGGGTCGTCTCGGGTGTGTCTCTTTAGAGGCCCAGTACATCCTGCATATCGTAAAGACCTGAATTCTGCCCTGCCAACCAGCCAGCAGCGCGCACGGCTCCACGAGCAAAGGACATGCGACTGGACGCCTTATGGGTAATTTCTACGCGCTCGCCATCGGCCGCAAAGATTACTGTGTGGTCGCCCACAATATCGCCAGCGCGCACGGTGGCGAAGCCAATGGTATTGCGATCACGTGCCCCGGTCTGACCTTCACGCCCATACACCGCAACCTTGTCCAAATCACGACCCAGCGCATCAGCAACCACCTTGCCCATACTGAGCGCGGTGCCGGAGGGCGCATCGACTTTATGTCGATGATGAGCCTCATACACTTCAATATCGACATCGTCGCCCAACACTCGGGCAGCCATATCCAGCAGTTTGAAACACACATTAACGCCCGTGCTGAAATTAGACGCCTTACAGAGGGGTAAAAGACCCGCAGCCTGCTCAATATCGTGCTGCTGCTCGGGTGTAAATCCGGTGGTGCCAATCACCATGGCAACGCCGCTGGCACTGCACAAGGCGAGATTAACCATCGTTGCATCGGGCACCGAAAAATCAATTAACACGTCTATATCATCGATCACATCTGCCAGTGAACTGACAACGGCTACGCCATTTTTCCCCTGCCCGGACAACTCGCCCGAATCCGCGCCAACCAGCGTGCTTTCGGGACGCTCTATAGCGGCAGTCAACGCCAAATCATCAGCCTGCCCAATCGCTTCAATCAGGGTCCGACCCATGCGCCCCGCGGCGCCTGTAATACCAATCCGTATTGTCATGTTTTCATATCATCAAAAAAGCTCTTCACGCCTTCGAACCAGCTCGTCTGTCGAGGCGATTGATTTTGTCCACCCTCTCCCAGGCTACCGCGTAGTTGCTCCAGCAATGCTCTTTGCTCCTTATTCAGTTTAACCGGTGTCTCGACCACTGCACGACACAGTAAGTCGCCCACACCGCCGCCCCGCACTGGTTTTACGCCCTTGCCCCGCAGACGAAACAGTTTACCCGTCTGCGTTTCAGCCGGTATCTTCAATTTAACCCGACCTTCAAGTGTGGGCACCTCTAAATCGCCACCCAGCGCGGCCTCCACGAAGGTAATGGGAACCTCACAATACAGATTTTTCCCATCGCGCTCAAAGATATGGTGTTGCCTGACTGACATCTGAACAAACAGGTCACCGGAGGGCCCACCTTCTGGTCCTGCCTCTCCTTCACCCGACAAACGAATGCGGTCACCGGTATCGACACCAGACGGCACCTTGACTGACAGCGTTTTGGTTTTCTCCATCCTCCCCTGGCCACGGCAAGTGCCACAAGGGTCAGAAATCGTTTTGCCGCGCCCTCGACAACTCGGGCACGTCTGCTGCACCTGAAAAGGGCCTTGTTGCATGCGCACCTGACCGGCGCCACCACAGGTGCCGCAGTTCGTGGGAGAACTGCCTTTTTTCGCACCGGAGCCATCACAGGTATCGCAGGCACTCAGACTGGGTACGCGGATTTCTACCGTAGTACCATTGACCGCATTCTCTAGAGAAATGTCCAGGGTGTAGCGTAAATCAGACCCACGTTGGGGACCACCTCGACCACGCCCTCCGCCGCCGCCGCCGAAAATATCACCAAACACATCGCCAAAAACGTCGCTGAAATTACCACCGCCAAAGCCGCCACCGCCGCCACTCGAATCAACACCGGCATGGCCATACTGGTCGTACGCCGCCCGCTTCTGGGCGTCCGTAAGGATTTCATAGGCCTCGCTGGCTTCCTTGAATTTTTCCTCTGCGGCAGGGTCGTCAGGGTTTCGGTCCGGATGATGCTTCATCGCTTCTCGACGATAAGCCTTCTTAATCTCCTTTTCGTCGGCACTTTTGCTGACGCCCAACACCTCATAGCAATCACGTTTTGACATAAACTCTTATGGCTCTTTTACAGCTCTTCCTGAAATGACTACGCGGGCACTGATGTCCCGCGTAGTCTTAGTGTTGTCACGCAATAGACTCATCGTCCATCACGCGGGCAAAGGACACCCGCTTTTAGTTTTTGTCGTCCTTCACTTCCTCGAACTCTGCATCGACTGCATCGACCGTATCGTCGCTTGCAGAAGATTCCGCCTGATCACCGCCACTGGCGGCCTCCTCAGACTGCGCAGCATACATCTTTTGCGCCACCGACCCCGTCACTTCAGTGAGCTTGGCGGCCGCTGCATCGATAGCGTCCTTGTCATCTGCTTTTAGCGCTTCTTCTGCCTCAGCAATGGCAGCATCAATAGCAGCCTTCTCTTCGTCGTTGGCGTGCTCACCGGCTTCCTCGACAGTCTTTCGTGCAGCATGCACAAGTCCGTCGCAGGCATTGCGCGAATCCACCAATTCAGCAAACTGCGCATCGGTCTCAGCATTGGCCTCGGCATCGGCTATCATGTTTTCGATATCGTCGTCACTCAAACCGCCCGATGCTGTGATTCGAATAGACTGCTCTTTGCCCGTTGCCTTGTCTTTCGCCGACACCTGCAAGATGCCATTGGCATCCAGATCGAAAGTCACCTCGATCTGAGGCGTGCCGCGCCGTGCTGGGGGAATGTCGGCCAGATCGAAGCGACCCAGTGATTTGTTCCCCGTAGCCTGCTTCCGCTCACCCTGCACGACGTGAATCGTTACCGCTGACTGGTTGTCATCCGCAGTAGAAAAGATTTGCGATTTCTTAGTAGGAATTGTGGTGTTCTTCTCAATCAACGGTGTCGCGACACCGCCCATAGTCTCAATACCCAATGTCAGCGGCGTTACATCCAGCAATAACACGTCTTTCACGTCACCCGACAATACCGCTCCCTGGATTGAGGCACCCACAGCAACGGCCTCGTCCGGATTCACATCCTTACGCGGCTCCTTACCAAAGTAATCCGCCACTACTTTTTGCACCATCGGCATACGGGTCTGTCCACCGACCAAGATAATTTCATTCACTTCGCTTGGGTTCAGGCCCGCGTCTTTCAATGCCTGCTTTACCGGCTCCATAGAACGCGTCACCAGGTCTTCCACCAGCGATTCCAGTTTAGCGCGGCTCAATTTTACCACCATGTGCTTAGGCCCAGATGCATCAGCGGTGATATAGGGCAGATTTACCTCTGTTTGCTGGGCGCTGGACAGCTCTATCTTAGCCTTCTCTGCAGCTTCCTTAAGGCGCTGCAACGCTAGCGGATCGCTATGCAAATCTATGCCACTCTCTTTCTTGAACTGTGCAGTGAGATATTCAATAAGACGCATGTCAAAGTCTTCACCGCCGAGGAACGTATCACCGTTGGTGGACAACACCTCGAACTGGTGCTCGCCATCGACTTCAGCAATCTCGATGATGGAGATATCAAAAGTACCGCCACCGAGGTCGTAAACCGCGATAGTGTGATCGCCTTTGCCCTGGTCCATACCATATGCCAGCGCTGCTGCTGTCGGCTCGTTGATAATGCGCTTTACATCTAGCCCGGCAATTTTTCCGGCGTCCTTTGTCGCCTGTCGCTGCGAATCATTAAAATAGGCAGGTACCGTAATCACCGCCTCAGTGACCGGCTCGCCAAGGTAGTCCTCAGCCGTCTTTTTCATCTTACGCAGAATTTCAGCAGCCACCTGCGGCGGTGCCATTTTATCGTCTTTTACTTGCACCCAAGCATCGCCATTGTCCGACCCAATGATTTTGTACGGCACCATGGAAATATCTTTCTGGACAACGTCGTCCTTAAACTTACGACCGATCAAGCGCTTGACCGCGAACAGCGTGTTTTGCGGATTGGTAACCGCCTGACGTTTGGCGCTCTGGCCGACCAGAATTTCACCTTCGTCTGTATAACCGACCACCGAGGGAGTCGTACGATCACCTTCAGCATTTTCGATAACCTTAGGTTTGCCACCCTCCATAACGGACACGCAGGAGTTAGTAGTGCCGAGGTCAATTCCAATTATCTTACCCATTGTCTGTCTCCAGTTTGTTGTCGCGGGTTTATCCGCTGCTATCAATTACGTTGTTCTATATATTGGCCCTGATTGACTGATTTCAAGGGCCAAGTACCCGCTGTACACCCCAAAAAGGGGCCAAAAGGGTACAAAAAGCAGTCTATTCGCTCAAATTAGTTTCCCGCTGGACTTTTACTGACCATCACCATCGCAGGGCGCACAAGCCGTCCGTTAAGGGTATAGCCCTTTTGCATCACCGCGATCACCGTGTTGGGTTCTACGTCACCGTTCTCCACCATGCTCATGGCCTGATGCAGCTGAGGGTCAAACGGCTCTCCTGCGGGGTCTACCGCCACAATATGGAATTTTTTCAGCGCATCGTGAAAGCTTTTGAGCGTCAGCTCTACCCCCTCGGCGATGGGCTTGACGATGTCGTTGTCGCCTACGGCCGCTTCCAGAGCACGTTCGAGGTTATCCACAACCGGCAACAATTCGCCACAAAAACGCTCCAGCGCAAACTTGCGCGCCTTTTCCACGTCCTGCTCCGCTCTTCTTGTGACATTCTGAGAGTCTGCCTGAGCTCGCAGAACCGCATCCCTTGCAATAGCCAGCTCCTCTTCGAGCCTCTCTGTCTGCTCTTGAGCAGACAGCATCTCGCCGCTTTGACCATCGTGTGCAGCCTCAGGCGCTGCTGCGCTATCTGCTGCGCTATCTACGACGCCATCAAGCGGTTCATCGCTCTCTGGCTGATTTGGGTCTTGTTTTGCCACGCTGGCACTCCCTTTAAAGTGATGACTACTGATGCGCAACTCCGTGGAGCCGCACAATCGGAAATCGTTATCGGGATATGGGGCCAGCCGCAGCCATTTCAAGGTTTGCCGCGCGGAATTTGTGAGAATTCATAGCCATGTAATGGCCAGCCGAGGGGCGAATGTCGCTAGCTTGAAAGCGCCGAGCTGAGCATCCGGGCAGTGACATCGACAATAGGGATAACGCGGGCGTACTCCATGCGTTTGGGACCGATAACCCCCAGCACGCCTAATGTCCGGAAACCGTCATTGTAGGGGGCAGTGACCACACTGTAGTTACCAAATACGTCGTATCCGGCCTCCTCACCGATAAAGATCTGCACCCCCTGGGCACCGGTGCTGCGCTCCAGCAAGTGCAGCAAATCCTTTTTTTGTTCAAAGGACTCAAATAGATCACGCAACGTAGGCATTTCCTCAGCAGTGGCGCTGCCGAGAAGCCGGGATTCGCCGACCATCATACACTCCTCACTATCACCTTCCTGGTCCAGCGCCTTACTGGCCAAATCCAGCGCATCCTCTAAGTAACTGTCTATCTGACTACGGGCATCGCGCATTTCACGCAATATCCGCTCCTTCACCTGATTCAGGGCCTGGCCGGCGTAGCGTTGGTTCACCATGGCCGCCGCGTCACGCAGCTGTGCCTCCGTGAAGGGCCGCTGAGTATGGATAATACGGTTTTGCACCTCTCGCTCATTGACGACGAGAATCACCAGTACCCGATTGCCAGAAAGGGGCAAAAACTCCACCTGGCGCAATTGATTCGCCTCCTGACGAGGCACGGTGACCAGACCCGCTTGGGCAGTAATATTGGACAATAGCGAGGAGGCAGCCTGCACCAGCTCTGTCGCGGACTTGTCAGGATTGAGTTCAGCGCGCAGCGCAGACACAGCATCGTCTTCCGGAGCTTGAATCTGTAAAAGGGTATCCACGAATAAGCGGTAACCCAAAGCCGTCGGTACCCGGCCCGCAGACGTATGGGGCGAGTGCAAATAGCCCCGCTCCTCCAAATCGGACATCACATTGCGAATCGTAGCCGCACTCACGGGCAGACCCGCCATTTTAAGTAACGTACTCGATCCAACCGGCTGGCCATCCTGAATATGATGCTCAACCAATGTTTTTAACAGAATGCTAGCGCGTTCTGAAATCACTCCTGCCGCCATAGATTTCAACCAAAAATGATACGCCTACATGTTTATCACAGGAGGCAGAAATTACAAAGACATACACGCAACATATGTCGTGTCCCACTGATGTTTAAGCGGCCACAGATGTGCCACCTACAGGCGGAATTTAGGGTAAAGACGCTGATGCGGCTTGCCTGCAGCCGCCTTGTGCGCGTTAGAAAATCAGTTTTAGGCCGCCAATGTTCCATGCTAAGATTGCCCAAAAGTCTAAAGACGGTCTCTCATGCTCGCCCAAATCAGCATCAGCAACTACACCATTGTCTCTTCCTTGGATATGGAGTTTTTCTCAGGAATGACGGTGATCACCGGCGAGACGGGCGCGGGCAAGTCCATCATGCTGGACGCATTGGGGTTGTGCCTCGGAGACCGGGCTGATTCGAAGACCGTACGTCATGGTTGCGACCGCGCAGAGATTGTCGCTAACTTTGATGTCACCGCTATCCCCCTGGCCATTGCCTGGCTAAAAGATCGTGATTTGCACACCAGCAACGAATGCCTATTACGTCGGCTTGTCACCGCCGATGGGCGCAGTCGCGCCTATATCAATGGCAGCGTTTCCACCCTCCAGGACTGCGCCGAGTTGGGTGCATTACTAATCGATATCCATAGCCAGCACGCCCATCAGTCACTGCTTCAAAAGCCGGTACAACGAGCATTACTGGACGCTTATGCTGGGCACAAAACCCTCACTCGAGACGTCGAACAATGTGCCTCCGATTGGCTGCGCAAGCGGCGCGAGCTGGCGTTATTGACGGGATCAACCGATGAACACACCAGTCGTATACAGCTGCTGACCTATCAGGTGGAAGAGCTCAATGTCCTAAGCCTGCAGACGGGCGAACTGGCTGCGCTGGAACAGGAGCAAAACCGACTCGCCAATGCCGAAGAGATTTTGGAGGGCGCTCATCAAGCGCTGGAGCTCTGTGATGATCAAGAAACGGGCGCACGCCAGGCCCTGAAATTGCTCGGCGGAGATGTTCATGCCACGGCTGCTGTCATCAATGCCAGAAATCTACTGGAGTCTACCGCCATTCAGTTGGGCGAGGCTTGCAGTGAGATTCAGCGTCATATCGACAGCGTTCAGGTCAATCCAGACCGTCTGAGCGAAGTGCAAAAGCGTCTAGAGAGTGTTTACGATATCGCCCGAAAGCATAAGGTGATGCCTGAACGGCTGGCTGAGCTGCACCATTCGCTGCAAGGCGAGTTGCAGGGCTTGGCCAGCGGTGGCGAGCGTATCGAACAGCTGAAGCTGGAGATGGTTGATCTGACGGCCCAGTACACGGATAGTGCAATTCGCCTCAGTAAAAAACGGCGCAGCGCGGCGAAAAAACTGGTGAAGAACGCCTCTTCGGTCCTAGCGTCACTGTCCATGGACGGATGTCAGTTTGAGATTGCTCTCATACCCCTGAAAAGTGAAGACCCTCACCCGCACGGCAACGAGGAGATCGAGTTTCTCATCAGCACCAACCCCGGTGCGCCCGCCCGAGCTCTGGGCAAAATTGCATCGGGTGGCGAGCTTTCACGTATCAGTCTGGCCATCGGCGTCGTGACAGCGAACACCGCTACCGTCGCTAGCATGGTGTTCGACGAGGTAGATGTCGGCATTGGCGGTGCGGTTGCTGAAGTCGTAGGTAAACTATTAAGCACGCTGTCGGAACGCACCCAAGTCTTATGCGTTACCCACCTAGCCCAAGTGGCGTCCCAAGGAACGCATCACCTGCAGGTGTCCAAGACCAGTAGCGACACCTTTGTTGAAACGAGTCTAAAAAGGCTGGATGACGATGACAAGGTGCAAGAGATTGCCCGCATGTTGGGCGGCGTCAAGATTACACCACAGACACTAGCGCACGCCCGGGAAATGCTGGAGAACTAGGTCGGCTCTATTTTGCGGACGTATAGCACCAGGGAGTGATCGATCAGCTCGTACCCACGTTCTTTGGCGATCTCGCGCTGGCGCTGTTCAATCACCGCATCGGTAAATTCCACGACCTCCCCACTGCTAACACACACCATATGATCGTGGTGCTCACCCTTAGCCAACTCGAATACTGAATGGCCAGCCTCAAAGTGGTGACGAGACACCAGGCCCGCGCTCTCGAACTGTGTGAGAACCCTGTAGACCGTTGCCAAAGCCACATCCTCCCCGGCATCGCGCAACGCCTGGTAGACCTCTTCCGCGCTCAAATGTTGTGAATTGAGTTCTGAGGATTCCAGTAGCTGTAGAATCTTGACACGCGGCAAAGTGATCTTTAAACCCGCATCGCGTAGTTCCTGATTTTGCTCAACCATAACCTAAGGGCTTCTCTGTTCTTACAAGTGAGAGTATGATGCCATTCCAATATTGGAAGTGGAAGTGTTATCCCATGCGGATTCTGTTGATCTCCCTCACTCTGGCCTTTATCAGCGCCTGCGGCTTTCCCGGTGTCTATAAAATAAATATCGAGCAAGGCAATATCGTCACCCAAGAAATGGTCAATCAACTCAAGCCGGGCATGAGTCGGCGTCAGGTGAATTTCATTATGGGTACGCCACTGGTTAAGGACACTTTTAACCGCAATCGCTGGGATTATGTGTTCATGATACGCAATGGATCAACGGTTCTCGATCAATCTCGAGTCGCGGTTGAGTTCAACGAAGACACGCTTGTTAACGTATTTGGAGACTTCGTTTCAGCGGACTGGGCCGCAACAGGCGGCGCTCCAACGGCCACTCCGCCATCAGCAGAACCCGCTTCGGAGCTAGCCACCTACCAATAACGGCGCCGACTGGGCTCAGTCTGGCGCGTCCTGGTCCTTCTGCCGACGTTCTTTGGCACGCTCAGCGCGCGCTTTCCGCACTTCCTTTGGATCGGCGGTGAGCGGCCGATAAATCTCCACCCTGTCTCCGCCGCGCAGAACCTGCGTCGGCGAAATCACCTGACCAAAAATACCGAACTTGGCGTTATCCAGATCCACCCCGTCAAAGGTACTGGCGATACCTGACAGCTGTGCGGCCTCTAAGGCCGTTGCTCCAGCGGGTAATTCGACCTCGAGAAGTGCTTGCTTGTGTGGCAACGCATAGGCCACTTC
>JAPKBI010000435.1 GCA_028823475.1 Halioglobus sp.
TGTCGACCGTGAAGGGTTTTGGTTGGGTCTCCGAGCGCTGAGCTGGGCCAGGCAGTAACAGCCTGGGAAGCGCGTGCCGCCGGTGCCATTGCAGCAGTACTGGAGCAGGCAGGTGCAAGACGGCCAACGGAAGCTGCGCGAACACTTATTAACTTCATTCGCGGTTTTGAGCTGGAGCGACTGGTTAACACGAACTTGAGTGTTACTGATTTCAAGAGACGGTTGATGCCGTTGTTGCAGGCACTGTGCCAGTTGGAGTGAGGGGCGGCGCTTCTTCTAGGGCATGTAAGGCGTTGCCGTGGGGCCTAGCTGTGTTCGAATGACCGACTGCGCCATTTCGACAAACTCACAAAGCATTGGGCGTGTTTCTCGTGGGTCGATAATATCCTCGATATTGAATGCTTCAGCTGTTCTAAATGGCGAAGCCAGCTCATTGAGCTGCGCTTCAATCTCCGCCTGTTTCGCAGCAGGGTCATCCGATTCTGCAATAACTCTTCGGTAGGCTGCTGACACACCACCAGAGATGTGCATTGAGCCCCAATGCCCCGAGGGCCAGGCCACCCGTTTAAACATTCCGCTGGGTCTATCATGGCATTGACCCGCGACTCCATAAAGTTGTCTGGTAATAATTGATATCCAGGGCATTTGCGTGCGTAAAGTGGTAGTGACAAGTTTTGCGCCTGCCCTCAAAATTCCCTGGGCTTGCTGGTCTGGTCCTGAGTTAAATCCTGGTTCATCAGCAAAATAGACCATAGGAAGGTGAAAGGTGTCACACAGTTGCAGAAACCGAATAACCTTGGTGCCTGCTGCCACATCTGTTGACCCACCGTTTCTTTTTGGGTTGTTGATCATTACACCGACGGGATAACCATTTACTCTCGCCAGGCCCAGCATTCTTGAACGACCATAGTGAGGCGCTATTTCAAAAAAAGAGTTCGTGTCGAGAACCGCATTCAATATTTTTCCTGGATCATAAATCTCCCGTTTGTTGCGTGGAATAGCAGAAAGTAACGATTCTTCCCGCCGTTCAATGTCATCGTCACACGTTACCCTCGGCGGCATTTCCCAGACATTGGCAGGTAAATAACTTAAAAAAGTTCGGATCATCTCAAAGGCTTCTTCTTCGCTATTAGCCAGATTGTCAATCACACCGGCCAAATAGACTTGAGAGCGCTCATCACCGAGGTCTTCTTTCGTGATATCAATGCCAAGCGCTGCTTTGACCACAGGGGGCCCGCCGGGAAACACCTGGCTTATACCTTTTACCATCAGATTGAAATGAGCCAGGCAGGCATCGACTGCGGGTAAACCTGCGACACTACCCAGTGCCGCCGAAACAACGGGTACTTCGCAGAGCAGATTTTCAATACCTGGTGTAACCGGGTTGGTTGGAATATAGGTCCGCCCTATTTGCTCAAAAGTCTTTACGCTGCCACCACTGGCATCAAGTAGCCGAATGTAGGGCAATCGATAATCTCGCGCCATGTTTTGTGCATGCCCGGATTTGTTTCCGATGGCTGCATCACTGGCGCCTCCGCGAACTGTAAAATCACCGCCGTTGAGCACAACCTTGCGGCCATTGAGTCGGCACTGACCAATGATCGTATTGGACGGTTGGACATGCTCCAACTCGCCATTGTTATAAGTCGCCGAGCCAGCAAGTTTGCCTATCTCCTGGAACGAATTCTCATCGCAAAGAAGCTTGAGACGCTCCCGAATAGTTAGTTTGCCGCGCTCATGCTGGACATTAACCCCGACTTCACCGCCCATCTTTTCGGCCATGGTGTTTCGTCGGTTCAACTCGTCGATCTCAGGTTTCCATACCATTTTGCTGTTCCTCTTAAGTTGGAGGTGCGTTAAAAATTATGTTGTCATTCTCTAAATCGGTAATCGATTCAGTGTCGTAACCCAGCCATGAGCCTAATACTTCATGATTGTTTTCACCCAGACCAGGACATGGCACCCATTCGTCGCGGTGTATGCCATTCATTTGTATGGAGTTGCCAGGCATTGGTGTGTTGAACTTTTCGAATGGCACAAAGAAGCCCCGGGCATTGACCTGGCTATCCGAGGTGATGTCCGGTGTTGTATTGACGGGACCTGAAGCGATGCCCTTACTTTGCAGATATTCCGTTGCCTCTGTGTTGGTGTATTGACCGGACCAGTTGGCAAGGCTCTCATCAATGCTGTCTTGATCACTAATACGACTTGCAAGATCCATTTTCGGATCAAGCCCATTGCCAATGATCTCGCAGATCTGCTGCCACTGCGTATCGTTTTTACATGCGATTGATATCCACTTATCGTTTCCTTTAGAGCGATAGATGCCATGTGGTGCCATACCAGGATGTCGATTACCTATACATTGAGGAGCGTTGCCTAGTTGTTCGTCGACTAGCCAGGGACCACTATAAGTGACACCACCTTCATGGAGAGACATCTCGA
>JAPKBI010000436.1 GCA_028823475.1 Halioglobus sp.
CTGCAAATTCCAGTGGCCTATATGGTATGTAACTTCACGGCTCCGGTGGGCGACAGCCCTGCATTGCTTACCCACAACGAGCTCACCACACTGTTCCACGAATTCGGCCATGGCCTGCATCACATGTTGACGCGCCAGACGGTAGCCGCCGTGTCTGGCATCAATGGCGTTGCTTGGGATGCGGTCGAGCTGCCCAGTCAATTTCTGGAAAACTGGTGCTGGGAACGTGAGGCTCTAGCGTTTATTTCGGGCCACCATGAGACAGGAGAAGCACTGCCGGAGGCACTGCTGGATAAACTATTGGCGGCGCGAAATTTCCAATCAGGCATGACGATGATGCGACAGCTGGAGTTCTCCCTGTTCGATTTTCGCCTACACCTAGAATGGGGAAGTGGCACTTTTGAATCCGTACAGAGCCTTTTGGATCAGATACGGCAGCAGGTTGCGGTGACCTCACCCCCGGTATTTAACCGTTTCCAAAACGCTTTCTCTCACATCTTCGCTGGCGGCTACGCCGCCGGATACTACAGCTATAAGTGGGCAGAAGTACTGTCGGCGGACGCGTTCTCGCGCTTCGAGGAAGACGGCATCTTCAACGCGGCGACCGGCGCTGCCTTTAGAACAAGCATTCTAGAGTCCGGCGGCTCAAAAGAGCCGATGGAATTATTTGTTGCCTTCAGGGGTCGCGAGCCGAGTATTAAGCCACTGCTTCGGCATTGCGGTATTAGCGGCTAATCGTAGCGGCCTCTGTCAGTCGCTGTGCCAATGGGTACAGCCCTTCTGCCCGGGCCCGGAGGCGACACAAAGTTCAACCTCGCGCAGGTCATCCCCCGCACTCTCGTCGAGTAATTTACCCAGAAGATAGCGAGAAAACTCCTCCACAGTGGCATTACGAATTGGAAGAACTTGTGTGTCGCTTTGCAGGAAAAGTATCTCCTGGCCGTCATATCGCACGCAATAACACGAGCCGGACTCAACCACCTCCTGATAAGGAGACTCTCCGGCCAGCAAAGTATACTCATCTAATGCGTCGCACAGCGCTGCGAGACGGTTCTTATACACGTTATAATCTGCAGAGAAGCCGTTATAGCCCATTGGGGCCACAATTTTCGCCGAGACCGAATAATTATGCCCGTGCAAGCGCTCACGTTCAGTCGCCGAAAAAATAGTATAATGGGCTGCTGAAAACTTGTGGCTTTCCTTGTCGATGTACAAAGTTGTTAATTCTTCCATACGGGTAGTTTAACGGAGCTGCAGCTTGACGTCACGATAGAAATCACGGAGCCTCATTATTTCGCGAATACAGCTTGACGGCAGAAAGCCGTATCGGGCGTTAAGGATTATAGACAATGAAAGTAGCAATAATCACCGGTGCCAGCGTGGGCATAGGGAGCTCGACAGCTCAAACATTCCTCAATGAGGGCTTTACCGTATTCAATCTCGCTCGTCGCCAGTGTGCGATCGACGGGGTTACTAGCCTCCATTGCGATCTTAGCAGCCCAACATCCATTGATACTGCCTGCGGTACGCTGAAAAAAGCTCTGACAGACTGCTCTGAGGCGACCTTAATCCACAATGCCAGTCAGATGAAAAAGGATAGCGCAGGCGACTGTAACAGCGACAGTCTGAGCCAAGTGATGGCAACCAACGTGATTGCCGTCAACAGCCTTAATCAGCACCTGCTGCCGCTAATGCCGACATCGTCAAGCGTACTGTATATCGGCTCTACGCTTTCAGAGAAAGCCGTGCCCGACTCCTTCAGCTATATCATCAGCAAGCATGCCCAACTCGGAATGATGCGCGCTACTTGTCAGGACCTGATGGGCAGCGGTCTTCATACCGCAATGATCTGCCCCGGTTTCACCGACACCGAAATGTTACGCACACACCTAGGCAGTGACCCTGATATTGAGGCAGGCGTCGCCGCGATGAACAGCTTCAACCGCCTTATCGAACCCGAAGAAATCGCCGAACTGATCCGCTGGGCCCATCACAACCCTGTCATCAATGGCGCTGTACTGCATGCCAACCTCGGCCAAAAAGAAAGCTGAACCATGATCTCACTTGTTGACCTGAGCGCACGTCAAGAACCGGTGTTTTTCATGCTGACGGCGCGGTTATGCAAAATTTAACGGTCACCCTCATTCAGTGCGAACTTACCTGGGAACAACCTGAGGATAATCGGCGACAGATTGGAACGATAATCGATGACATCAAAGGGCATACCGATCTCATTGTGCTGCCAGAGATGTTCACTACCGGCTTCTCCATGAACGCGTTGGCCAATGCGGAGCAACCTGGCGGGGCCACCGAGCAATGGATGCTAAAAATGGCCCAGCAGCGCGATTGCGCAATCACCGGCAGCATTGCGGTACGTGAGGGCAAGGGCGTATACAACCGCATGCTATTTGCTACACCTGCCGGCGTTGAGCACTACGACAA
>JAPKBI010000437.1 GCA_028823475.1 Halioglobus sp.
AACGCGTTATCTTTTGTCTGGTAGACATCCATTTCCAACACGTCTGCGCCTGCCTTGGCTGCTTCTGCGTAGGCGTAAAGTGTGTTTTCAGGGAAGTCGGTAACACCCCCGCGGTGAGCAAAATTCAGTGGATCTGCCCCGTGCATCAGCCACGGATTAGGGTCCTTAGTGAAAGGCTTGTCACAGGCGGTGTCATCATTGGCGATCGTGCCGATAACCTCTGTCTCGGTAGGGACCGTATTGTCGGAGGCGCTGAATTGTAGGATAAAGGTTTCTGCTGCTTCCTCGTCGCCATCACCGATCAGGTTAATAGTGACCAGACCCTCGATAGTGCCTGGCGGAATCGTTAGCTCGCCGGCTGTTTGCAGGTAGTCCTGATCTTCAGTCGCGGTCCCAGCGACAGTCTGATAGACAATATTTACCGGTTGCGACTGCGGCTCAGTCAAGGTGGCCCTGAAAGTCAGCGTCCGCATTTCACCGGCAGCGCCTTCCGGGGCAGCACTAGGGACAATAGTCAGTGATGACGGGGGTGCGGACGGGACAGGGGAATCGTTGGAACCATCGGAACATCCAACGATGAGTGCCCCAAAGCTTAAACTGACAGCTGCAATCAGATTCTTCACAATAACCTCACTGGGAAAACACAAAAATTATCGTTATAGAATACACCATGAGGTTCGGGCCATAGCAAGATTATTTCGCAACTTGAATATAGTGAGCCACCAGTTCCGGGTTCTGCATGGGAATGAAGTGATTCAAGTCGGGAAGGTATATCTCCTGGCAGTTTGGCAGTGCGGCTGCGAGACCAGGCCAGGTAGGGGATTGACTCAGGTTGGGTAGGACATCATCGCCCGGTGGTGCTCGCAGCAGGGTGACGGGTGTGTGTATGTTGGGTAGTTCTTCAAGGGCTGCTTCATTGCCTTTCTGGTGAAGATAGATGCCCGCCTCGTTAACGGGGTCGCAGGCCAGCTGTCTCAGACTGTCATCGTGCGCCGGTCGCAGTGCATAGTCGCAGTAGTCTTGCAGTACCGCTGGCTGCCAGCTATCGAAGGGCGCGCGCCCTTTAAATCGGTCGTACATTTCCTGTGCATCGCGCCATTGATTTTTACGCCGGCTTACAGGGTGATCTTTAGCGTCGAGTCCGTCCGAGAATGCATGGAAGTCTGCATAACGCTCGGGAGACATGATAACCGGATCAATGAGGACAAGATGTTTGAAACGATCAGGAGCTTGAGCAGCGGCGCGCGCGATCAAATGTCCTCCAATGGAATGGCCCACGCCTATCAATCCAGTGAGGTTCAATTTTTCTATAAGCAGGCCAATATCCGCGGCCATAATCCCCCAGTCCGTATCGCCAGCATCTCCGCTGGCACCGTGGAAGCGCAGGTCCACCGCATAGACCTGGCGACCTGGCAAGTGCTTGACCACCTGAGTCCAGCACCGACTATGAAAACCAGTGGCATGTAATAACAGAATGGGATCACCTGCCCCAGGCCACTCAATGACACACAACTCAATATCACCTATATCCAAGTGGAATTCTTTTGCGATTTGCATAATGTAACGGGAACCTGCGATCAGAGGAATATAATGCCATTGTACGACAGAGCGGTTTTTTTTGGACGAATCAATCACAGAGAATCTCCCCTATCACTGCCTCTGCTTGCCCATATACGTACCAATTGCTCCGGCTATTTCCTGATTATCAGCACAGCGAACATTACAAACTCGCGTGTAATAGGAGTTCGAGTCGACTATCGGCAAGTAGCACGCTGCGCTCAAGTTTGAAGCAGTGTAGTAGTTGTTTCAGTTGATTCTGGCTATGCGGCGCGTATCCCCGCGGCGCTGCGAGTCGCTGTCTGAAGCTGAGAACATCTAGCCGCTGGATGCCGTAGAGATGACTGTTCTGACGGGTTTTGAGGTTGTGTACGGAGAATGCATGGGCGAGGCTGTTGTCCTTCAGGTAGGGGCGCAGTGCTGTCAGAAATACGCCGATGGTATCGCTGTTGAGATAGTTAAAAAGATCCCAGAAAAGACAGACATCGAAGCGGGTGTCCGGCGGAAATGTGAGCATTTCTTCCAGCTGCTGTTCCAGTAAGGCAGTCGTCTCCTCATTCCATACAATAGGTAACGCGGAGAATAGATCTACGAAGTGTAGTTTGCAGCGGTAATTCGAGAAAAAATCGACGGTTTCCGGCAGTGCAGGGCCTACATGAAAAACAGTGACCAGTTCCCCTCCATCGATGTGTTTGAATAGGGAAGGTAGTAACTTGGAAGGCTGTCTGGCAGATTTTTGCAATAGTTATGTCGAGCTCAGATAAGCCTGCTTCCGAAAAATCGCGGCTGCAGGCGTTGCGAAAGTATCGTTAAACGCTCTTCAGATCCAGTCCGGGTGAGGTCATATGAGTGGCTGCAGAGTTGGCTGGTTGTTGCGA
>JAPKBI010000438.1 GCA_028823475.1 Halioglobus sp.
AAGCGCTTTGTTGAAAAGCTGCTGACGACTTACACTTGGTCAAATATCCAAAGGACAGGCTGATGTGCGTTGTTAATAGCGTAATTTTCGAAGTCGAGAGGCACTGAGCATGGCTAAGCCAGTAGCGGCGATTAACCCCCATGCGGGCAAGCCTACATCCCCCATAGCTCTAATCAAAAGCCTTTGGTGCAATCGGTACCTTATTGCACAGATGACCCGTCGAGACGTGGTGGGCAGATACAAAGGCTCTGTCCTGGGTCTGGTCTGGTCGTTCTTGACGCCTATATTAATGCTTGCCGTCTACACCTTTGTATTTTCTGTGGTGTTTAAGGCCCGTTGGGGCACTGACGGCGACGACAGCAAAACTCAGTTCGCCCTAGTGTTATTTGTCGGTATGATCGTGCATGGCTTGTTTTCCGAAGTGCTCAATCGCGCACCCGGGCTGATTCTATCGAATGTCAATTATGTCAAAAAAGTGGTATTTCCGTTGCATGTGTTGCCTGTCATTGCCATGGGTGCAGCGCTCTTCCATGCCTCCATCAGCTTGATTGTACTGCTGATCGCCTTTGTTCTCTTTAACGGCTATTTGCACTGGACGGCGATTTTTATCCCTGTTGTGCTGCTGCCGCTAGTGATTCTTACGCTTGGTATTGCTTGGGTGCTTGCATCCCTGGGTGTATTTCTGCGTGACGTGGGCCAAACCGTCGGCATCATCACTACCGTTATGTTATTTCTGGCACCCATTTTTTACCCCATTACTGCCCTGCCGGAAGAAATACGCCCTTGGATTATGGCCAACCCGCTCACTTTTATTATTGAAGAAGCGCGAAAGGTATTGATTCTGGGGCGCATGCCGCACTGGGCTGGTTTGGGTGTCTATACTTTTGCGGCCACTGCCGTTGCCTGGGCCGGTTTTGCCTGGTTCCAAAAAACCAGAAAGGGTTTTGCGGATGTCCTCTGACGACATGGCTATTAGTGTCTCTGGTCTCAGCAAGCGCTACGAGATTTATGAGGCCCCACGTGACCGTCTGAAGCAATTTATCCTTCCGACGCTACAGCGTGTGGCAGGCTATGCCCCCAAACAGTATTTCGACGAATTTTGGGCATTGCAAAATATCTCTTTTGAAGTGGAGAAAGGTGAAACTGTCGGCATAATTGGCTGCAACGGAAGCGGCAAATCCACCTTGCTGCAAATGATATGCGGCACGCTAAATCCTACTCATGGCAGCATTCAAACCAACGGTCGCATTGCCGCTTTGCTAGAGCTCGGCTCCGGGTTTAACCCTGAATTTTCAGGACGTGAAAACGTTTATATGAACTGTACTGTGCTTGGTCTAAGCCGCGATGAAATCGATCAACGTTTTGACAGTATTGCAGAATTTGCTGATATCGGAGTATTCCTCGAGCAACCGGTCAAGACCTACTCCAGTGGAATGTCGGTTAGATTAGCATTTGCGGTGGCCATTAACGTCGACCCGAATATTTTGATCATTGACGAAGCACTCGCCGTGGGTGATGAACTGTTCCAGCGCAAGTGCTTTTCTCGTATCGAGGCGATTCGAGCAAGTGGGTCGACAATTTTATTTGTCTCACACTCTGCCACGCAAATCATCGAGCTCTGTGATCGAGCGATTCTCTTGGATGGGGGTGAAAAATTGGCTAGCGGGCTGCCGAAGAAGATTGTTGGCAGTTACCAAAAACTTCTGCATGCATCAGGGGAGAAACGCCAAGCAATTCGCAATCATATTTCTCAGGAAGTCGACCTGTGTTTGACGCAAAGCGTGAGTGAATCGCGAGAGCACTCATTCATAGATAAGGACGCTCCTGAACGACTGGAAACATTCGATCCCAATCTTAAGCCAAGCAGCACCATCGAGTTTGAGTCCCATGGTGCGCATATTAGTGCCCCAGTGATACTGACTTTAGACGGCGAGCGAGTGAATAATCTGGTGCGCGGAAATACCTATCGTTACGCATACACGGTGAACTTCTCTAATAGAGCCATCAATGTTCGCTTTGCTATGCTGATTAAAACCGTGATCGGTGTTGAGTTGGGTGGAGCCGAATCGGCGCGCGCCCCCCGAAGCAGCTTGGCGGATGTTGATCCTGGCTCTAGTTATCGGGTCGAATTTCGTTTCTTTTGTGCTCTTAATCCTGGAGTGTATTTTATGAATGCAGGTGTGATTGGCAGTGTCGATAACAGCGCGACTTATCTGCATCGAGTGGTCGACATCGCGTTGTTCAGAGTTCTTCCAGAAACAAAAAACCTGACGACTGGTATCGTAGATTTTGGTTGTCAGCCAGAGATTCGACGTCAGTAAACGCAGAGATAGAAAGAATCATGGAAGTGAAGAGCAGTCAATTAGTCGTCGTGTTGGGAATGCACCGTAGTGGCACGAGTGCTATTGCGCGTGGCCTGGAAGTGGTCGG
>JAPKBI010000439.1 GCA_028823475.1 Halioglobus sp.
CTGCATGCTGGAGAAGATTGCAAAAGTTGACAGCTGACGGCGTGATTAAAAAACAGGTTGCGATTTTGGATGCACAGAAACTCAACTTACCTCTGACCGTTTATATTTCCATTCGTACTAACGAGCACAATGACAATTGGGCTTCTCAATTTCAAAAAGTCACTCAAAATATCACGGGAATTCTTGAAGTCCATCGGATGAGTGGGGATTTAGATTATCTATTGAAGGCTGTCGTGGAAGACATGCAGGGCTATGACAAATTGTATAAGCAACTTATAAAGGCTGAGCTATTTGATGTCAGTTCTAGCTTTGTGATGGAGACGATGAAGCAGACAACTGAATTACCGTTGTATAATAATATGAATTGAATAAGTAATAAAAGCGGTCCACGTGAGGATCCATTATAAATTTTAACTCAATCCAAATTCGCACAATGCTGAAAATTATTGTATTTTTGGCGCTGTGTTTCAGTCTCCAAATGAGCATGCAGGTCAAAGCGGGTGCTTTCCAAATGAATGGAACTAAAAACTGACAACCACCGAACAGGCATTACTTATGTTTTTTAACTCTCATCTTCAGGCAGTTCTTAGATTTTCTCTTTCCTTGGTCGCGCTACTAACCGCAGGCCTGGTTGCTGCTCAGCCAAGCTTGGCTCAGGAGCAAGCCACAGAAGGGGGAATAGGAGACTGGGTTGCTGCGACCATGTGTGCTGCAGATAATCGTGCTGTGGACTTAGAGCAGGCGCTTTCTTTTTCCTTTACAGGTTCTGATGGCAACAACCCTCGCCACTTGGATGCGACCCAGGCGGGTCTCACCACGGGGGATCTTTCAAAGCTGGAACTGGCCTGGGCGGTCGCTTTCCCAGAAACGTCTAGTTTACGAGCCGCTCCGGTGATCGTTGGCTCAACAATTTTCTATTCCGCCACAGATGCCGGCCGAGTTTTTGCGCTGGACACCAACAGCGGCTGTGCTAAGTGGGTCTATGATGCCAACACGCGCCTGCGTTCTTCAATGGCCTACGGTGTAATCGATGGCTTAGCTACGCTGGTATTTGGCGATCTACGGGGCATGATTCATTCCATCAATGCGGAGAATGGCAAGGCGATTTGGGTCGAGAGCGGGCAAGCCTCTAATAATCAGGCAATGATTACTGGCACACCCGTTATCCACGAAGAATCGATAATCGTGCCACTCTCTGGGTCCGGTGTTGTAGCCGCAGGCAATCCAAGCTTTGAATGCTGTGAAAATCACGGAGCAGTCACCGCGTTGAATGTGCGCACTGGAGAAAAGCTGTGGGAGTATCACACTATGCCGGCGGCTGAATATACTGGCATGGTCAGTTCCACCGGTGTAAGACAGCGTGGTCCTTCTGGAGCCCCAATCTGGACAACACCTACGGTTGATGCAGAGCGCGGTCAGGTTTACGTCACCACGGGCGAAAACACCTCGCACCCCACTACGAACACCAGTGATTCAATCATCGCCCTGAATCTGGAGACAGGGGAGGCGAACTGGGTTTTTCAGGCATTAGAGCACGACATGTGGAATTTCTCCTGCAGCGCCGGCGGACCTAACTGCATCATTCTAGATAATACCAACTCCGTCGATTACGATTTCGGTGGCCCGGCGATTCTAGTAAAAAGTGACGACCGAGAGCTACTGATCGCGGGCCAGAAATCCGGCGATCTCTGGGCACTGGATCCAGACACTGGTGCACTGGTCTGGAATCAGCGTGTTGGTGAAGGGACAGCGCTAGGGGGCAACCACTGGGGCATCGCCACCGATTCCGAGCGTGCCTTTATGACCATCAACGATCCAGGCACCATGAGCGAGAACATCCGGCCCGGCATATACACATACTTTGTCGGGACCGGCGAGCCAAGTTGGTCCTATGAAGTTCAACCGGATTGTGGTGATGAGCGCAGTGAGAGGATTAGACGCTGTGAATCACTGTATGGTTTCTCTGCGACACCGTTGTCCGTGGACGGGGCAGTTATCACCGGGGGACTAGACGGGCGGCTGTTTATATTCAACTCAGACACAGGCGAAGAGCTCTTTCAATTCGATACGGTGAAGGATTTTGAGACCGTCAATGGGGTCGAGGGTTATGGGGGTTCGATCGACAGTCATTCCATAGCCGCGGGATCTGGCATGGTGTTTGTGGGTTCTGGTTACGGCTCTTTTAGACAGGTGGCTGGCAATGTGTTGCTGGCATTCAAGCCGGCGGAATAACGGTGTTTCCGATTAGCATCTAATCAAAAGAAGCCAGCCTGGTCTGATCGCTTCAATTAATTGGTACAGGAAAAATCGCCCTGACTTAGTCAGGGCGATTTTTTAGCATGGAGAAATCTATTTAACTGTATCGATCGTAATCGCCAACAAGTCAGTGAGTGGAATAAAGAGTATAAATGATTTAATAGATGCAAC
>JAPKBI010000440.1 GCA_028823475.1 Halioglobus sp.
GTAACAACCGTGGCGCTTTGCAATTCGTCGCGCGGATCAAGTTGATCCATCACAATCGTTGTGCTGCTTTCCAACTTGCGCTGCAGCAGTGGGTCAAAGCTGGTAAAGATACTGAGCCCCTGCGTGGTGAGATCTTCGTCTCTATAATCACGGCGCAGCTGCCGGCGCACCAAGTCTAGAAAAGCCGGGAACGAATCTCGAATCCGACGTTTTTTATTCAGCCCCAGTGGCATCGCGCGAGCCACTGTGGCCTGCTCCGGCGAAATCACGCCTTGAGCCGCCATTAGGTCCAGCACCAGATTCCGTCGCTGCAGAGCTCTCTTGGGGTTGCGCTGTGGATTATAAAGCGAAGGGCCCTTAATCATTCCAATCATCAGGGCCTGCTCATGCAACCCCAGCCGCTCCAGTGGCTTGTCAAAATAATGTTGCGAGGCGAGGGCAAAGCCATGAACAGAGTGACGTCCTTCCTGACCCAGGTACACCTCGTTGATATAGCTTTCAAGTATCTGGTCTTTGTCGTAATGCAGCTCGAGTAGCACCGCCATCACAAGTTCTGTCAGCTTACGCACGATGGTCCGTTCGGACGTGAGGTAATAGTTTTTCACCAGCTGCTGGGTGATGGTACTTCCACCAGCAACTACCTGACCCGAACGCAAATTGCTCAGCGCTGCCCGGGAGATGCCCACAATTGAAAACCCCCAGTGCTGGCTGAAGTCGCGGTCTTCTACCGCCATCAGTCCCTGACGCAGGCTCAGAGGAACATCATCCAAACGAGCCAGGACCCGGTCTTCCCCATGCTGAGGATAAATCCCGCCGATTCGAACCGGCTCCAGCCGCATAAGGTCGATACCCCCGCCACTAGCTGACACGCTTTTAACCCGGTCGCCACTAAACTCAATCAGTACACGCCGGCCCGGTTCTCGCTCATCAGGAAAATCAAAGCCGCGCGTATAGATTTCAAAGCGATTCCTGAAACGTGACACCTCCCCACGATTGCGTGCTGACGTCACCGAGCGATACCCCAGAGCGTCTAACTCGTAAGACAGATCGTCCGGCGACAGAGGAGCACCGGCAAACAATTCCAGCGGGCGGGCGTACACCTTAGCCGGCAGATCCCACATCTTGTCATTAAATGTCGCCGTGATACGGGCGTCGAGATAAATCACAAATAGTCCCCCTACGACGAGGGAGACAAGAACAAGTTTAAGCAATAGATGGCTGGTGCGAAGCATAGGATTCGAGTTTACACCAGCTACTGAGGAAATCGGATTGTCTTTGCTATTGTTTTCATCGGCAACGCGCTAATGGTTATGAGCCGTATTGTGATCTAGCACTTTTATTCGACTGGCAAATCAGGATAATGGGTCAATCTTTTAAATGTGACAGGCGAAACAAATAATGAAGAAATATGTGGCATACGGCATTGGTGCGGCACTGGTAGATACCGAGATCAAGGTGCAGGACGCCGAGCTAGCTCAGATGAAGGTTGAGAAAGGCTTGATGACGCTGGTCGATGAAGATCGCCGAGGCGAGCTACTCGACCACCTTAAAGGCCACCTAATCAAAGCTAACCACGCCAGCGGTGGCAGTGCCGGTAACTCGATGATTGCTACTGCACAATTCGGCGGACCCACTTTTATGTCCTGCAAAGTGGCCAATGACAGCGACGGTGATATCTACATTGCCGATCTGGAAGCTGCCGGTGTAGACCACTGCCTAAAAGGCGAGCGCGCCGCCGGCACTACCGGTAAATGCCTGGTATTGATAACCCCCGATGCTGAACGCAGTATGAACACCTTCCTCGGCATCAGCGAAACTCTGTCGATCGAGCAACTGGATGCCGGGGCAATTGCCGCATCCGAATATGTGTATCTAGAAGGGTATCTCGTGACATCTCCAACCGGCCGCGCAGCAGCAATCAAGGCGAGAGAAATCGCCGAGGCAGCCGGCGTGAAAACCGCTTTGAGTTTTTCCGATCCCGGCATGGTGGAATTTTTCCGTGATGGCATGACTGAAATAATAGGCGACCGCCTAAACCTGGTCTTCTGTAATGAAGACGAAGCCCTAGGCTGGGCCCAAAGCGATAGCCTAGATATTGCAGTAGAGCGACTAAAAGCGATTGCCGACACCTTTGTCATCACACGGGGAAGTGACGGGGCGCTAACGTTTGATGGTACTGCACTGGTCGAAATTCCGGCACATAAAGTGCATGCCGTTGACACCAACGGTGCCGGTGATATGTTCGCAGGTGCATTCCTCTACGCTATAACCAGCGGGGAGGACTTTCCTACAGCAGGTCGGTTCGCCAGCTTGGCAGCGGGAAAGGTGGTTGCCAACTATGGCCCTCGACTGCCCGCAGAAGATTACCAGGCGCTGCGCAGCGAGTTTTTTGGCTAACAGTCGAGTCCGGTCTGTTTTGACTAAAA
>JAPKBI010000059.1 GCA_028823475.1 Halioglobus sp.
GACTTGGCCAGATTGCGCGGTTTGTCGACATCGGTGCCTTTTTGCAGTGCAACGTGGTAGGACAATAACTGTAGCGCCACCGTATACACTATTGGCCTGATGACCTCAGGGCAGTGAGGCATAGGCAAGATTTGTACACGAGGCTCGTTGGCAAATCCCGCTTCTTTATCAGCAAAAACAAACAGCTCACCGCCGCGCGAGCGCACCTCTTCCAAATTGGATTTCAATTTTCCCAAAAGTTCATCATTAGGCGCCACGGCGACCACGGGCATATCCTGATCTACCAGAGCCAAAGGGCCGTGTTTCAATTCCCCCGCGGGATAAGCCTCGGCATGAATGTAGGAAATTTCCTTTAGTTTGAGAGCACCCTCCATGGCAATGGGATACTGAATGCCGCGGCCGAGAAAAAGAGCGTGCCGTTTTGGTATAAAGGCTTCCGACAGCAGCCGTATAGTCTCGTTAAGCTCAAGTGTTTGCCGCACACACTGTGGCAGACACTGCAGGGCTGTAATAATATCCTGCTGCCGGCTCTCCGACAGTCCGCGGCGTCTACCCAACACCAGGGTCAACATTAGCAGGGCAACCAACTGTGTCGTAAATGCTTTCGTTGAGGCGACCCCGATTTCTATACCGGCTCGCGTCAAAAATACCAGATCACATTCTCGGACCAGAGAACTGTTATCCACGTTGGACACAACCAGACTGCCTATGAATTCGCCCGCTGTGGCGTTGCGCAGAGCCGCCAACGTATCGGCGGTTTCACCGGACTGGGAAATGACAACCAACAACGTTCCCTCATGCTGCACACGCTTGCGATAACGAAACTCCGAAGCGACTTCAACGTCACAACTCACCCCTGCAATTTCCTCCAGCCAATAACGGGCCACCATACCGGCATGGAAGCTGGTACCACAGGCCACTATCTGTATCTTTTTTACCTGATCGAACAAGGCGGGTCCGGCGAGGCCAAAGCGCTCCTCAATCTTTTCGGCATTAATCGCACCGGCGAATGTTGCTTCGAGCGCTTCCGGCTGTTCAAATATTTCCTTGATCATATAGTGATCAAAGTCGCCCATATCGGCAGTTTCCAGCCCCTCTTTAAGGCGTGTTATTGGCCGCTTAACCTCTCTGCCATCGGCGCTGTATACCTGCACGCTGCCCGGAGTAATGCAGACCAAGTCAGTTTCTTCCAGATAAATAAAACGATCTGTTACCTGGCGCAGCGCCATTGTGTCAGACGCCAGAAAGTTTTCGCCTATTCCCACGCCCACCACCAGCGGACTGCCTTTTCGCGCGCCCACAACCGTGTCGGGGTTTTCGATATCTATCGCGGCTAGGGCATAAGCTCCTTCGAGTTTAGCCACCGTTTGTTGCATGGCTTGCAGCAATGATCCACTGATCGCAAGACTGCGGTGCAGAAGATGAACGATAACCTCGGTGTCAGTCGCCGATGTGATTTCGTAACCCTCTTCGATGAGTTCGGCGCGCAATGTTGCGTGGTTTTCTATGATGCCGTTATGTACCAACGCAACGCGCCGACCGGATATATGGGGATGCGCGTTTACACCAGACGGCTCACCATGCGTCGCCCATCGGGTATGAGCAATACCCGTAGCGCCATAGTAAGGCTGTTCTCGCTGGGCCTTTTCCAGTTCTGCGACCTTGCCTTTGCGCTTATGTATCCTTAAGCCGTGCTCGTCATCTATTAGCGCCATACCGGCGGAGTCGTACCCCCTGTATTCCAGACGTCGCAACCCTTCCAGCAAAATTTCAGAAACTTCACGCCGCGCAGCGGCGGCAACAATGCCACACATAGTCAGTCCTTTGTGTCTCGGGTACCGGGACGAACCCAGCCCTCGATATTACGCTGCCGGGCTCGACTAACCGCCAATTCACCCTTGCCAACACGCCCCGTAATCGTAGAGCCCGCAGCAACGAACCCCTGCTCCTCAATCTGCAAAGGCGCAACCAAGGTACTATTGGATCCAACAAACACACCATTGCCAATGTCCGTCTTATGTTTATTGACGCCATCATAGTTACAGGTAATGGTGCCGGCCCCGATGTTAACCTCCGCGCCTAAATCACAATCACCAACATAGCTCAGGTGATTTACCTTGCTGCCAGGGCCTATGCTGGCTTTCTTGGTCTCAACAAAGTTACCAATGCGGGCACCTTCACTCAATACAGTTCCTGCACGCAACCGAGCATAGGGCCCAACACTACAGTCTTTACCAATAACGGCTTGCTGCAAATGACTCATGGGATGAATAACTGAGCCATCCGCTACACTGACGTCAGACAGCACGCAATTTGCGCCAACTGAAACGTCATTTCCCAGAGTTACTGTGCCTTCAAATACGACGTTGATGTCAATTGAAACGTCTTCGCCACAGGAGAGACTGCCACGAATGTCCAGACGTGCCGGATCGGCAATGTTTACACCCTCACGCATTAGCTGCTCTGCCTGACGATACTGGTACTCACGCTCCACGTAATTGAGTTGAACGCGGTCATTGACCCCAAGGATCTCCAGCTCAGACTCCACTGCACAAGAAGACACGGTTTTACCATTAGCAACAGCCAAGCTAAGTATGTCAGGAAGGTAATATTCCCCCTGCTGATTGTCATTGCCAACTTGGGGCAAGTACGCAAGAAAATCGCGCTGGGGAGCGGCCAATAGGCCGGTATTTATTTCCCTGATTTGGCGCTGGGCAGGTGTCGCATCTTTTTCCTCGACCACGCCAACAAGTGCGCCAATCTTATCCCGAAGTATCCTGCCGTAGCCTTGGGGTTTTTGCAGTTCGGCGGTCAACAGCGCAGGCGCTGTTCGAGCCTGTTGCACCAATTTTTGCAGTGTGGACAATCGGGTCAACGGCACATCGCCGTAGAGAACCAACACAATGCTGTCATCAGAGATCGCCGGCAACGCCTGCAATACCGCATGTCCGGTGCCTGCTTGATGTTCTTGTACTACCCAATTAATATCGTAATGCGCTAAAGCGTCCTGCACCTGCTCACTGCCATGTCCGATGACCACATGAATAGCCCTAGGCTCAAGGCCCTGTGCTGTGCATATCACATGCTCCAGCAAAGGCATACCGCCTACAGCATGCAGCACCTTTGGTAGGCGGGATTTCATTCGCTTTCCCTGACCTGCAGCGAGAATCACGACTTCCAGTTTCATGGTAATTGCTTTCCCGCTATATCCATTGGCCTTCCTAGCAAAAGAATCTGTTCTTGTTTTTCCAAGATGTATTATGCGCTGCTGGGGATATAACGCCAACTATCGCCGCTTATGACTTCTGCAGCGGCAGTTGCGCGAAAGGAGAGCATCAAGCGCCTAGCTGCAGCCGGTCATTGATGATAGGAACTGCAATGAAAAAAGTGCCGGCACACGCGAGCGCAGTATGCCTATTATAGTACCTTGAGTTTCTTGACCAGAAAAGACTGCTTAACGTTGACTAAAAAGGGGTTGAATGCGATTAACCGCGGCCCGACCTATTCCTCATTTTTCGTAAAGTCGCCAGCTGAGCTGCCGCTTCTGCCAGTTGTGCGGATGCACGCCCGTAATCAAAGTCACCGGTTTGGTTGGCAATTGCCTGCTCCGCCTCCTTGCGCGCCTCTTCTGCCGCCGCTTCGTCAACATCATCGGCACGGATAGCCGTGTCTGCCAGAATAGAGACCACGCCGGGCTGCACCTCTAGAAAACCACCAGACACATAATATACCTGCTCTTCCCCGTTTTGGGTCACGATACGCACCGGCCCAGGAACCAGCGCAGACAACAGAGGCGCGTGACCATACGTCACACCCAACTCACCCTCGCTGCCTGTTGCCACAAGCATCTCAACCAAGCCAGAGAATATTTCTTCCTCTGCACTGACGATATCACAGTGAATTGTCATCGACATATTCTAGTCTCTCTAACGCCTTTCTGCTTACAGGTTTTTGGCTTTCTCGACGGCTTCTTCTATGCCGCCCACCATGTAAAAAGCCTGCTCCGGCAAATGGTCGTATTCGCCGGACAATATGCCCTGGAAACCAGCAATCGTTTCCTTCAAAGACACGTACTTGCCCGGTGAACCTGTAAAGATTTCCGCTACATGAAAAGGCTGGGACAAAAAGCGCTCGATCTTACGGGCACGGTTTACGGTCTGCTTGTCTTCCTCAGACAGTTCGTCCATCCCCAGAATAGCAATAATGTCTTTCAGTTCCTTATAGCGCTGCAACACGTTCTGCACCCCGCGAGCGGTATCATAATGCTCATGCCCGATAATAAGGGGGTCGAGCTGACGTGAGGTTGAATCGAGCGGGTCTACCGCAGGATAAATGCCCTTCGCTGCAATATCTCGGCTCAACACCACGGTTGAATCGAGGTGAGCAAAGGTCGTGGCTGGCGATGGATCAGTCAAGTCATCCGCCGGTACATAGACCGCCTGAATTGACGTAATCGAACCCACCTTGGTGGAGGTAATTCGCTCCTGCAGCACACCCATCTCTTCTGCCAGTGTAGGCTGGTAGCCCACCGCAGAAGGCATACGACCCAACAGCGCTGACACTTCGGTTCCCGCTAGAGTGTATCGGTAGATATTGTCGATAAACAACAGCACATCGCGACCTTCGTCACGGAATTTTTCGGCCATAGTCAGGCCGGTTAGTGCGACACGCAGTCGGTTTCCTGGTGGCTCATTCATCTGGCCATACACCATCGCAACTTTGGAGTTGGAGAAATTCTCAACATCCACAACTTTGGATTCCTGCATCTCAAAGTAGAAGTCATTACCTTCCCTTGTGCGCTCTCCTACCCCTGCAAACACAGACAAGCCCGAGTGCTCAGTGGCGATATTGTTAATAAGCTCCATCATGTTAACGGTTTTACCAACACCGGCACCCCCGAACAGACCGACCTTGCCGCCCTTAGCAAAAGGACACACGAGATCAATAACCTTAATGCCCGTTTCTAACAATTCATTTGATGCCGCTAAGTCTTCATAGCTGGGCGCTTTTCGGTGAATAGAGGCTGTCTCCTTCGCTCCGATTGGGCCACATTCGTCGATCGGGTTGCCCAAAACGTCCATGATACGGCCCAGCGTCTCGATGCCCACAGGGACACAGATGGGTTCGCCCGTGTTTTCCACTGCCAAGCCGCGACTAATACCCTCTGACGACCCCATAGCAATCGTTCGGACAACGCCATCGCCTAACTGCTGCTGCACCTCTAACGTCAGACCTTTTTCTGTTACTTTTAGTGCATCGTATACCCGCGGCACACTGTCACGCGGGAACTCAACGTCGAGTACGGCGCCAATAATTTGTACGATTCGTCCGCTGCTCATGTTCGGATCCTCTAGATCAAAGTTCAATTCTGGCTGGCTCGGACCATCGTCCAAAGCCTCATCTTTACTCATACTGATTCTGCTGGACAGGCGTTAACTAATCGCAGCAGCCCCACTCACGATTTCGGACAGCTCCTGAGTAATCGCCGCCTGTCGCGCCTTGTTGTATATAAGCTGCAGGTCATCAATCAAGTCCCCTGCGTTTTCGGTGGCGTTTTTCATCGCCAGCATCCGTGCGGCCTGCTCACAGGCGCCGTTTTCGACCACGGCCTGATATACCTGGGACTCGATGTAGCGGGTCAGCAGATCTTCCAATAATTCTTTTGCGTCAGGTTCGTAAATATAATCCCAGTGGTGCTTCATCTCACTGCTCTGCTCTGCCTCAAGCGGCAACAGCTGCTCCACTTCAGGTTGTTGCGTCATGGTGTTCACAAACTGGTTGCCCACTAGATAGAGCCGATCAATCTTGCCCTCTTCATAGGCGTTCAGCATCGCCTTTACCCCGCCAATCAAGTTGGACAGCGATGGCTCTTCGCCCAAATCACGCACGGCGGCGGTTATATTGCCTCCCAGGCTACCAAAAAAAGCCGCTGCCTTGGCTCCGATCAAACTAAGGTCTACATCGACGCCTTGGTCGTTCCAACCCTTCATTGACCTGACCGTCGTTTTAAACAGGTTCATGTTAAGGCCACCGCACAGGCCTCGATCGGTGGATACGACAATGTAACCCACGCGCTTAACCTCACGCGTTTCCATATACATATGCTTATACTCTGGCGCTGCATTGGCGATATGGCCGACAACTGCACGCATACGTCGAGAGTAAGGCTTGCCTAGCTGCATGCGCTCCTGAGCTCTGCGCATCTTGCTTGCCGCGACCATCTCCATTGCACTAGTGATCTTCTGAGTGCTCTGAATGCTCGAGATCTTGGTCCGTATTTCTTTTCCAGCTGCCATTTACGCGTCCTCGGCCTTACCAGGTCTGCGTGCTTTTAAACGTCTCAATCGCGGCCTTGAAGCTGGCGTCGATTTCGTCGTTATAATTACCCGAAGCGGCGACACTGCTCATCAGGTCTCCGTGCTCTGAATGCATATAAGACAGCAGAGCTCCTTCAAAATCACCGATCTTATCGACCTCAATATCTTTCAGGTAACCTTTGTCGGCAGCGAAGAGTACTAACCCCATCTCAGAAATACTTTGCGGCGAATACTGCTTCTGCTTCATCAGCTCGGTGACGCGCTCACCATGATCCAGCTGTGCCCTGGTGGCATCATCGAGATCCGACGCAAACTGAGAAAAAGCGGCAAGTTCGCGATACTGCGCTAAGGCGGTACGAATGCCGCCGGACAACTTTTTGATGATTTTGGTTTGAGCCGCACCGCCAACACGCGATACAGAGATACCCGCGTTCATCGCTGGGCGAATACCCGCGTTGAACATATCCGCTTCCAGAAAAATCTGGCCATCGGTAATAGAGATTACGTTAGTGGGAACGAAAGCAGATACGTCTCCCGCCTGAGTCTCAATCACCGGTAACGCGGTTAATGAACCGGTCTTGCCCTTCACTTCGCCTTTAGTAAAGTCTTCTACGTACTTCGCGTTGACCCGAGCTGCACGCTCCAACAAACGCGAATGAAGATAAAAAACGTCCCCGGGGTAAGCTTCCCGGCCAGGCGGCCGACGCAGCAGCAATGATATCTGGCGGTAGGCCCAAGCCTGCTTAGTCAGATCATCATAAATAATCAGAGCATCTTCACCGCGGTCTCGGTAATACTCTCCCATGGTGCAGCCCGCAAACGGCGCCAAGTATTGCATTGCCGCCGGATCAGATGCGGTTGCGGCAACAATAATCGTATGCTCCATCGCACCGTGCTCTTCGAGCTTGCGCACCACCGCCGCAACAGAAGACGCTTTCTGCCCAATGGCGACATAAATACACTTAATTCCCGAGCCTTTCTGGTTGATGATGGCATCAACAGCGATGGCCGTCTTCCCGATCTGGCGATCGCCAATAATCAGTTCACGCTGGCCCCGGCCGATAGGCACCATCGCATCAATCGCTTTCAGACCAATCTGCACCGGTTGATCAACGGACTGCCGAGCAATAACACCGGGGGCGACTTTTTCAAGGGCATCCGTCATCGCGGCATTGATAGGGCCTTTGCCATCAATGGGAGATCCCAGCGCGTCTACAACACGGCCCTGCAGCTCGGGCCCTACGGGCACCTCGAGAATACGACCGGTGCAACGACAAGACTGCCCTTCTGCAATACTCTTGTAGTCGCCAAGAATCACGGCGCCCACTGAGTCGCGCTCAAGGTTTAGCGCCATCCCGTAGATGCCGCCTTCAAATTCAATCATCTCGCCGTACATCACTTCGGCAAGACCATGGATACGAATAATACCGTCTGTAACCGATACTATCGTGCCTTCATTGCGAGCTTCCGCAGTGACATCGAGCTGGTCGATGCGCTGCTTGATAATCTCGCTAATCTCAGATGGATTCAGTTGCTGCATGCTCTATTCCTCAATCCTATGTCTTAAAGTCTAGGAATTCATTGCTTCGGCAAGCTTGTTTAGCCCGCCACGCACGGAGCCATCGATCACTAGATCACCGGCTCTGATTAAAACGCCACCCAAAAGATTGCTGTCCGTTGACGTGCGCACCTTCACTTCGCGTTCAAGTTTTTTGCCTAATACTGCGGCCAATTTGTCTCGTGCCGCGTCAGCAAGATCAAAGGCAGAGATCACCTCGACGTCAACCGACTTTTCCTGATTTGCCTTGTACTGAGCAAATAAGGAATGGATCTCGGGCAACAAGGCAAGGCGCTTATTAGAGGCGAGAATTGCAACAAATCTTTGCGTTTCCGCTCCCAATGATTCGCCGCACACGCCATTTAACGTCTGTGCCTGCTGCTCCGCTGTCAGGGCAGGATTGTGGAGCACTCCGTCCATCGTGTCGTTCAGACTCACTGCCGCTACGGCAGCCAGCTCCTCATCCCACTGTGACAATTGACCCTTATCCCGAGCGTACTCGAAAGCGGCCTTAGCATAGGGACGTGCAATTGTGCTTAACTCCGCCATAGCTCCCCCGGGTTACAACTCTGCAGCCAGCTTATCAACCAGACCGGCATGTGCCTTGTGATCAATAGCCGCACCCAAAATCTTTTCAGCGCCTGCCAGAGACAACGCAGCGACCTGTCCGCGCAATTGCTCCCGTGCGCGATTAGTCTCTTGCTCAATTTCTGCATGAGCTGCGGTCTTAACACGACCGGCCTCAACGACAGCAGTACTTTTGGCTTCTTCCACGATCTGCATACTGCGTTTGTTGGCAGCATCAACTATAGCTGCCGCCTCATGCTTAGCCTCAATAAGACGCTCTACGGCCTTTTGTTTTGCTAGCTCTAGATCGTGACCAGCGCGATCTGCAGCCGCCAACCCGTCAGCCATTTTCTTCTCGCGCTCTGCCATTGCAGCCAATATAGGCGGCCACACATACTTCATGCAGAACATGACAAAGCAGACAAATGCGATCATCTGCCCGATAAGCGTAAGATTAATATTCACGCCTTGCTCCTCACAGGTTATTGAGGGCCGCGATCAGGGCGGCCCCATTCCCGTCGCTGGTTGATTTAAGCTGCGACAACGAAGATCAGGTACATTGCGATACCGACACCAATAATGGGGATCGCATCGACCAAGCCTGCTCCTAGAAAGAAGGTAACCTGCAGTTTGGGTGCCAATTCAGGCTGACGTGCAGAGCCCTCTATGAGCTTTCCGCCCAGCAGACCAACGCCAATAGCGGCTCCAAGACCACCCAGACCCATCATAATGGCGGCAGCTACGTAGATTAATTCAGGCATTTTTTTCTCCTATCGTTACATTAAGCAAAACATACATTAAAAAATGAATCAGTGGTCCTCATGGGCCATGCTGAGATACACAATTGTCAGCACCATAAAGATAAATGCCTGCAGAGGGATGACCAGCAAATGGAAAATACCCCAGGCAACTTGCAACAAACCGGCAGGAATCATCCAGCCAACCCCGGCGCTAAAGAGCGCCGCTATCAGGATAAAAATCATTTCCCCCGCATACAGATTGCCAAACAATCGTAAGCCGAGAGAAAAAGGTTTGGCCAGCAAACCAACCACTTCCATAAAAAGGTTTACAGGGATAAAAGCCCAGTGATTAAAGGGTGTGAAGCTCAGTTCCTTGAGAAAGCCAACGCCTTTAATTTTGATCGAGTAATAAAGCATTAAAATGAAAACGCCCAGCGCCATGCCCAGCGTGATATTGGGATCCGTAGAGGGCACGATTTTCTGAAAATGAACGCCGGCAACGATCTCTAAAATCTTGGGAACCAGATCAATTGGAACAAGGTCCATTAGGTTCATCAGCAACACCCAGACAAATATCGTTAGCGCCAGTGGTGCAATCATTCTGTTTTGTCCGTGGAACGTATCGCGCACGGTACCGTCTACAAACTCAACAATCATTTCTACCATGTTGACCATGCCACTAGGGACACCGGTCTCGGCTTTTTTAGCCACTCGGCGAAACAACCAACAAAAAACAATACCCAGGCCGATCGACCACAGCATAGAGTCCACATGAATCGCGCTAAATCCCATTTCAGACGCTTCTTCTGCGCCACGTGCCATCACCCACGCGCCACCCTCGCTAATAATAGCGCCATCTTCACGCTCAAAACCCCCGGGCAACTCACCATAGGTAAGGTTTGTGAGGTGATGCGTAATGTATTCAGAAACGGTCTGGGTTGAGCCTGCCATCTATCAAA
>JAPKBI010000441.1 GCA_028823475.1 Halioglobus sp.
GCGATGGCCCACTTACGAATGTCAGAAATGGCAACCGGATGAGACGTGGATTCGCGCATAACCACACCCACGATGTTTCGCATATCATCAGTCACTAAACTTTCGGTTAATGAACCCTCGGTCTCAGAACTCTCAGCCACTAGTCGCTCCCACTACCGTGTTGTACAACACTATTTATTACTCTGTGTGAGCGCTCTCTTATGTGCTCTCTTATGTGCTCTCTTCGGTTGGATCCTGGGAACTCAGCCGGTGACTTACGGTCGCGCGGTTAATACTCATCCATATACACATTTCAGGATCAACATCATAGACTTCGCCTTCTATCCAACGGCCAATGCCATCGAACAGACCCACCGCACCGTCAGGCCTCGTTACCCTGACGCGATCAGGTCCATCCGGTGTGTATACGGCGCCACTAAACCCATGTCGGATACCACCTTGTAACTTATTTTTTGACGTCATGACTTCACCGGTCCACGCTCTATATAGGCCTCAATTAGATCGTGACGCCAGCGAATTAAGGCTTCCTGATATCGGCTCAACATGACTCCATCACGTCGTAATACTTTTAGCCCATCGTGCACGCGCGCCATATTGAAAGTATCCTGCTCCGCCACCATGGCCAGCTTCTCAAGCTCAGCAACGTCAGTCCATGGATCGTCTGGCCCTAAATGCACCACCTTTGCTGGCGGAGGGCGCTCTCCCTTAAAAGGGGCTAGATACATGATTTCAAAAATGCAGGTTTCATGATCATCACCGTTAGGTCTAAACCGGTAAACAATTCGATTGAACGCGCCCCAGGGGTGAAAGTTGGGAAACACCATGTAATTCCAGGCATCCAAAAATTCAGCATCAGTGAGTTCATCGACTCGGTCACCAAAGGTTGCACGAAATCTTTCGCGACCAGCCGCCGATAACACGCCACGTAACGTATCGCCCTGTCCAAAGGACACGGGCAGCGGTTCGCCATCACGAACATCCAACGCATCACGCAGCATCTCTTCTTCCGTCGGTGTGTACTTTAGCATTGGGCAGGGGATACCTTTGGGCGACAGTTCCCTGGCCGTATTACCCCAAAAATCAATCTGGCTCTGAGGATCGCCGGTGTAGGTGACAGCCTGAGGGTGAGTGGCATTGACATGATAGCCTTCGGTAAAAGCCTCATTGGCAATCTTCCAATTACAACGAATAGTGCGTGACACATGCGCAGCCAAATAACGATTGTCAAAATCCCAGCGTGCAAAGTGCTGTTGAATTTCCGAGCCTAGAAATTCGTCCAGCGATTCACAGTTGGCGTCTGGGTTAATGAACACAAAACCAGCCCAACGACCCACCTTAACTTCAGGCAACGACAAGTCGCGCTCAGCGGCTTGTGGGAAATCCCATTCAGCGGAAATCTGCTTAAGCTCGCCATCAAGGTGCCACGCCCAACCGTGGAATGGACAACGAAATTCGCTACAGCGGCCATCATAAGTCTTGAGCAATCGCCCCCGATGCAAACACGCGTTGGGGTAGGCCTTGATCTCGCTGTCACTCACTCGGACAACAAGGTATGACTGATCCGCAATATCGTAAACAATGTAGCTTCCCACATGAGGAAGATGCTCCTCGCGACACGCGAACTGCCAAACACGACTCCACAATCTTTCTTTTTCAAGTTCATGCCAGTCGCGGCTCAAGTAATGGCTTTTGGGAATGTCATCGAAGCCATTGAGGTAAGGGGATTCTGCCCTCAGATAGTCAGGCACAGGGCGCGAATCTGTGTCGAGCACATCCTGCCAGGTTGGGCCTGGACTACGACCTAACGGCAGTTCATCGTTCAATTTCCTATCAATTTTAGTCATGGTGTAAGTCTTTGCTTCCTTCTTCTTTTTAGCCGGCAATTAATCCAACATACTTTTACTGGGACCAGTCGGCGAGTTTTTGAACAGAGAATAGCTATCGAAGCTGATTTTTTTGTCGGGTATCACTTCTATTGCCAAGCGCCCGGGCGAATTTGCCAGGTGTTGCGCAAAACTCAAGGCTTCGTCAGAACCAGCGGGACGCACCGCATTGGCAAGCTCCGTGTTCATCCACGCATTGGTCTGTGCATCTTCATGCAGCACCGCTGTGCCCTTATAGGTAATAGCCTGACTGATTCCAATGTCTGTTCCGCGACTGGTAATAGCAACGGCAACTCTTGGCCTGGCCCTGATTGCCGGAATGCGTGCGCGCTGCTTTGTCGCTGTTAACCAGATGCTGCCTTTTCGCCAGACGAAATTCATGATGACCCCGACCGGCTCGGCTTGGGAGTTAGTCCACATAAAAGTACATTCAGTCTGCTTCTTGAGCAAAATTTCTTCCCGCTCGTCCGTCAGTTCGTAAACCGTCACATCAGCGTAGTTACTAACATAATCGCCCGTTTCTTCAGCCGTCATAATC
>JAPKBI010000442.1 GCA_028823475.1 Halioglobus sp.
ATACCGTCTTCCCGACGCTGAATTATTGCGTTCATAGGGTTATCTTCCTTCGTTTGTACACCACCCGCCTGGGATGCAATTTTCATGAACAGGACAGTTTGTAAATTATTGTTGAACTGCATCCAGAACAGATATTCTGGGTAGTTCGGGTCGCTGGGCAGCACAGACAAACTCCCCCCACCATACTGTTGCGATATGTATTCAACAATGGCAGTCGACTCAGCCATTACTAAGCTGCCATCAGTAATAATGGGCGCTGTACCTACAGGGTGTAACGCTCGATACTCCGGTGGAGCAAGAAAATCCTCGCCTCGGTCATACCATTTCAATTCATAGGGAAGTCCAAGCTCCTCCATAAGCCAAACAACGCGATCCGACTGAGAAATACCGAGGTGGTGTATTGTAACCATAAAAAAATTCCGTTGATGTTATAAAAATTCTTGAAACTATCGTAACGTGTTTGTCAACAATGAGTCTATGTCTAATCAGCACGGTTGTAGAACAACACCAACAACAGTCTAGCGCGCTACTTCACAGTCAGTAATAGGCCTCGTCTTTGCGTTGTTTTTTAAACGGTCAGTACCAAAGGTAGGCCCTATGTCAGTCAGCGTGTTGGCCCTCTGATAGAAAGCCTTGTTATCCTTTGCTTCACTAACATCAGGGCGCTATATTTAGCGCCTCATCTGCAAAGGTCAATCCGCCGAAAAAATGACTAAAGCTGCAAGATATTTTATGATTATTGCGCCTAAACCTTCGGTGATAAAAGGCAGTGCAATGTTATCTATTTTCCACGGCCGGATTGTTTCTATGCTGCTGCCTTTGCATTCAAAGCAATATTTTGTCTGGCTGACGTCTAATCAAGACCTAAGCAATTTGCATAATAAGTGACGGTTGCCGGCCAGTCAGAAAAAATCGCTATTACACCGACCTGCAAATTGAGCGCGTCGATTATACGATAGACGTCCCCGTCATTGTCTAAGCTGGGAAGCATCGAGCCAAGGTAGAAGTCCGAAGCATTTCCCTCTATACGCCCATCTTGGATACGCCCAGACCTTTCGAGGGTCCACGCAACGATTTTTATCCCGGCCGCACGCAGGTCTTTTGCAAATTGCGTTGCTACAATGCGGCCGCTGTCATCGAGGTGAAGGAGCATAGACGTCGGCGCGGCTACGGATCGAATGCCTTCGTGTATAATAGAATCAATATAGTTCTGAGTCGTTACCTCTGCAGACGGCATTACGCCTAATATTGCATATGGAGCAAATTCAGGGGCATATGTTATCCACTCGCGATGAACGTCAATATCGAATGATTGTAGAAATACATCAGACGGCGGGATTCCTGCGAGTCGATAGTCGTCGACGATTGCTCGGGCGTAGTCAGCCTGTGTGTAGGTTCCTTCGAAGGGCATCGCGACAGACGGCGCTTTCAGCTCAGGCGTCATTGCCGTGCCGAGCGATCTAAACAGAGCGATACTCTGACCGTGAGAAAGGATTTCATCGTCGCTCGAATAGAGATCTGTTCGCCAGGGTGTCGTGCCCCGAATAAACGTTTCCGGGGTTGTCGCACGCGGGTCAAAGGAATCCATTTTAGCTGCAAGTGTTTGAAGTTCGGCCCAAGTAAATTCACTCGTGCAGCACCGTGCGCTAGCAGCGGTCTCGAGCTCGCCGGTTGATGGATTTATGCGTGCTGGCTTGAAGGGTTTTGCACAGCGCTTGGCTAACGGAGTTTCAAGAATATTTGTTGTTGTTGCTAGATCGCACTGCGCGTGTCGGCAGACGAGTTTCTGATCGCGCGTAAACGTGACGTCGCACTCCAGTGTGCCCGCACCCATGCGAGCCGCTGCGCGGTAAGACACACTCGTATGTTCAGGAAACTGTAACGGCGCACCGCGATGCCCAATCGAGAACTGCGTTGCAAGGAATGGCCCTGCGCGACAGGCTTCGAGTTGGGTGCGAAGCGGCCCTTCCCGAAGTTGATCCAGCAAATAGAAGGGGCGAGGACCCAATGAGACCGTCTCAACGACCACAGCGCTTTCGACGACACGGGCCTGATTGTCCATGGTGGCACTCGGTAACGTCGGTGGAAGCTGACACCCCGTAAGCAGAAGAAAAAGGAAGCTACTGAGTAAGGGGTACACTCGACCAATGTTGGTTCGACCTGTCATGACTCTCCCAGACGCTCCCTGAGGCAATGGTCGTTTACGCCAAAACGCCCGCTCCCCAATGTAAGCAACGCAGTCAACAGTAACGCGAATAATAAGAATCACCTAGCAGCCACGACCCAATGACGCAGCTGTTAGAACCCGATAATACAAGTACGCCAATCCGGACATCTATTAATTTTGTTGCGCTCGTGTCTCAAGGTACACCGGCAATCCATCCCGCGGCTTGGATATGGGCGATTGCTGCACTGCCATG
>JAPKBI010000443.1 GCA_028823475.1 Halioglobus sp.
ACCCGCCAACGCCTTACGATGGCCAATTCCGTGCCGAATTTTTCTCCCGCTTCCACGACAGTCACATCGCGCCCACGCTCTGCCAAAAACTCCGCCAACTCGAGACCTACAAGTCCGCCGCCGACAATACTCACTCGTTTACCCACCGGCATCCACAGGTCACTGAGGCGGCGTAACCAATACGCATTTTTAGTGATTCCCAGTAATCCGGCCACAGACAAAAGCGCAATTTGCCAACTGCGGATTTTATCGCGCACTGCCGCGGGATCGCTACCCGTCATCAGTGCGCGCAATTGATCGCAGCTGAGGACATGTGCCTGCTCTGCGCCCGGGATAGGCAGTGCATCCCTGCGCGCGCCTGTAGCAACTACCACGACATCCGGCGCCAGCGCCCGCAAGCACCCACGATCTACCGTTGTGCCCAAGCGGACATCCACACCTAATTGCCTGACCTGCTCGGCCAAATAGTCAATAAGCTTGCCATTCTCCGGATAGACGATAGAGGAGAAAAACACGGTGCCGCCCAGATCTGCACTCTGCTCAGCTAGCGTAACTCGATGCCCACGAAGGGCTGCCACGCGCGCAGTTTCCATGCCGGCCGGACCTCCCCCTACCACGAGCACATGCCGTGACTGTAGCGCAGGCAGAAGCACAATCTCGTGCTCGTAACCGGTGCGCGCATTCACTGCACAGTGCACATGATCGCTAACGAAGATCCGACTGACACAGGTATAACAATAAATGCAGGGGCGTATGGTCTCTTGCTGCCCACGCATTAACTTATTGGGCAGCTGTGGATCGGCGAGCAACTTACGACCCATGGCGATAAAGTCAGCATCTCCGCGGGCCAATACCTGCTCAGCAACGTCGGGCTCTATGCGCCCGACGGCGATCACAGGGATACGTAACCGAGACTTAATAGTCGCTGCAAACGGTAGATAACCGCCGCTACGATGCACTAGTGGCGCCTCAGTGAAAGCGGCACCGGAAGATGGGTTCGCGTAGGCACTTACATGAATTGCATCAGCACCGGCAGCCTCGGCTAACACAGCCGTTTCAACTGCATCGGCAAGACATGTCCCTCCGTCGACCCTATACTCCAAGGCATCTATACGGCACCATACTGGAAAATCACCGCCTGCCTTGATCTTTACCGCCTTGATGACATCCACAAGCAGACGCGCGCGATTCTCAAGACAACCTCCATATTCGTCGTCCCGACGATTGATGCTGGGAGAAAGAAACTCGGACAAGATATAGCCGTGGCCGGCGTGCAACTCAACACCGTCGAAGCCTGCACGCCGGGCACGCTCGGCTGCTTCAGAAAAACGCTCTATGAGCTCACGAATGTCATCGTGATCTGCAACCTTGTACTCAACCTTCGCGCCCCTCTTACTGTAAGACTTAACGAACGCTGACATTTCCGCAGCTGTCAAAGCGGCGCTCATTTCATCGCGCGATTTATCGGGAATAGAAGGCACGAGCATAGGGCGACCCGCGGCAATATCACAAACCGCGACCTTGCCCGCATGCTGCAACTGTACCGCGGCTCGACAGCCATGCAGCTTGATGCGTGAAGCCAACTTACACAGACCAGGCAAAAACTCATCGGAGGAAATTGCCACCTGGTTCGGGTTGCAAGCACCCGATGGCCAGGCAATTGATGCCACCCCAACAATCAGCATACCCGCACCCCCTTGGGCACGGGCCTCATAATAAGCCTGAATACGCTCGCCACAGTGACCGCTCGCTTCGGACAAATTCGTGCCCATAGGCGTCATGACGATACGGTTGCGCAACTCCAGTTGCCCGATCTTTCCACTGGACAATAAATTCTTATACATTAAAGGGTTTTACCTCTTTGCCACAAAGCGCGCTTGCCAGGGCAATAAATTTAAATCGCATTTAAGAGGGTAGTCGCCGAGTGATCGGCCGGCCTAGGTCGTTTAAACTCTTAAGCGATCAGGGGTCTATATGGTAGGCATCCGCAATCTGTTCTACTCTATCGACTGTGCAGTCGAGATCTTTCAGCAGGCCATCTGCGAGACTGTAAACCCAACCGTGTATCGCTAGCGGTTGACCGCGCTGCCAGGCTTTTTGCACGATAGTTGTGTGGCATACATTAGACACTTGGGAGGCAACATTCAGTTCGCACAGCAACTCCAGTCGCTGAGCCTCATCCTCTATCGCATTGAGCTGTGATCGATGATTATGTTGTACATCCTTGATATTGCGCAGCCAGTTATCAATCAGTCCGTTATCCGCATTTTCATAGGCTGCGGCAACACCGCCGCAACCGTAGTGACCCACTACCATCACATGTTTGACTTTTAACACATCGACCGCGTACTGCAATACCGTGAGGCAATTCAAGTCCGTATGCACCACCATATTGGCAACATTACGATGCAC
>JAPKBI010000444.1 GCA_028823475.1 Halioglobus sp.
GACCAGCCCGTACTTGACGCCTACCACCACACGGACTTGCGTAAAACACGGGCGGCCGCCCAGTCTATTATTCCGGTGGATACTGAGCTGGCTCGGGGTATCGAGCGATTGCTGCCTGACATGGCGGGGCGCTTTAGTGCACAGGCACTGAGGGTGCCTACACTCAATGTGTCGGCTCTGGACCTGACGGTGCAAACGCGCCGGGATACGGATGTGATCGCAATCAATCAAATTTTACGTGATGCCGCATTGTCTGATTTTAGCGGCGTCCTTGGCTATACTGAAGAGCTTCTGGCGTCCTGCGATTTTAATCACGATTCAAGATCCAGTATTGTGGACGCTAGTCAGACGCGGATTAGTGGGAAACGCCTGGTAAAGGTATTGACCTGGTTTGACAACGAATGGGGTTACGCCAATCGCATGCTGGATGTGGCAAAATTTTGGGGTGGGCTATAGAGATTCACAAGACGTTGCGAAGCGCGTGTAAGTGGGCACGTGATAGCAGAGGCTAGCCGTATGACATTGAATGTTGATCTAATGCAGGATCAAGAATTGCGCGGCAAGCGTGTCTTAATTCGCGAAGATCTCAACGTACCCATCAAAAATGGCACCGTGACCAGCGATGCTCGCATCCGCGCAGCACTGCCGACGATTGAGATGGCACTGGCGGCAGGCGCTAGGGTGATTCTGATGTCACACCTGGGTCGCCCTGCGGAAGGACAGTACGAGAAGCAATTTTCACTGGCACCGGTCGCGCAGCATTTATCAGACTTACTGGGAACGTCAGTGGCCTTAGTGGCAGACTGGCGCGAAGGTGTAAATCTGGCCGATGGAGAGGTGGTTCTGTTGGAAAATGTGCGCTTTAATTCCGGCGAAAACGCCAATGATGAAGCGCTGTCGCGAGACTATGCGGCGCTGTGCGATATTTTTGTTATGGACGCTTTCGGCACCGCGCACCGTGCACAGGCGTCTACTCACGGCGTTGCGAACTACGCCCCTGTCGCCTGTGCTGGCCCCTTACTTGAAACGGAATTGCGCGCATTGAAGCAGGCGCTCACCAACCCTGTGCGCCCTTTAGTGGCTATCGTTGGAGGCTCAAAAGTGTCAACCAAGCTGCAGGTGCTGGAGTCGCTGTCTGGGGAAGTGGATCAACTGGTGTTGGGCGGCGGCATTGCCAATACCTTTCTGGCAGCGAGCGGCAGCCCAGTAGGAAAATCTCTGTGCGAACATGAGCTGATTCCTGTAGCGCAAGCCCTGATGCACAAAACCAATATTCCACTACCTGTTGATGTGGTGACAGGCAAAGTGTTCTCCGAGGATGCTACGGCGTGTTTAAAATCTGCCGATGAAGTGGCGGAAGATGATATGATTTTTGACATCGGGCCTGAGTCAGCAAAGCAGATAGTGAAAATTCTTGAAAGCGCCGGCACGATTCTCTGGAACGGTCCCGTGGGTGTATTTGAGTTCGATCAGTTTGCCGAGGGGACCAAAACCTTGTCTCAGGCCATTGCAGACAGCCCCGCGTTTTCACTGGCAGGGGGTGGTGATACTCTGGCAGCAATCGGAAAATACAATATCGAGGATAAGATTTCTTATATCTCTACCGGTGGAGGTGCCTTTCTGGAGTTTGTCGAAGGCAAGACTCTGCCTGCGGTCGAGATACTTGAACAACGCGCGGGTCAGAAATCAAAATAGGATCGGCTCTCACTTAACGTTATAGGCTAAAGGATTATTTACATGGCATTAATTAGTTTGCGTCAATTGTTGGATCATGCTGCCGAACACGACTACGGTGTGCCGGCATTTAATGTCAATAACCTAGAGCAGACCCGCGCTATTATGGAGGCAGCTGATGCAACCAATTCGCCCGTCATCATGCAGGCCAGTGCCGGTGCTCGTAAATACGCCGGCGCACCCTTTCTGCGGGCTATGATGGAAGCCGCAATGAACGAATTTCCGCACATCCCTGTAGTAGTGCATCAGGACCATGGGGTATCGGTAGGCGTATGCCAGCGTTCAATTCAGTTAGGCTTTAGTTCAGTGATGATGGATGGCTCGTTGGGAGAAGATGGTAAAACGCCGATGGATTATGATTACAACGCGGCAGTGACCCGTCGCGCAGTGGAGATGGCGCACGCCTGCGGCGTTTCGGTTGAGGGTGAGCTGGGTTGTCTGGGCTCGCTGGAAACCGGCGAGGCAGGAGAAGAGGACGGCAGCGGCGCAGAAGGTATATTGACCCTAGAACAAATGCTTACCGACCCGGAGGAAGCGGCTCAGTTCGTCAAGGCCACCGGCGTGGATGCTTTGGCTATCGCGTGCGGCACTAGTCACGGCGCGTACAAATTCACTCGTCCTCCCACCGGCGATATTCTTGCTATCGATCGCATCAAGGAAATCCATGCCCGTATTCC
>JAPKBI010000445.1 GCA_028823475.1 Halioglobus sp.
TCAAAACCCAACTGCTGTTTAATGAACCGGGAGACCGCTGCACATTCTGCCAATATGGCCTCACGTTGGTCATCGGGCAGATCTAGGACGTCACACATCGGTGTCTGGGGAACCAGAATAAACCAAGGAACGGCGGCGTTGCGGTTTAGCAGAACGGCTGATACGCGGAGCCAACCAAGATGGTGGCAGTCTGCCAGCAATTGATCGGGGATATTAGGCTGAGTCATAACGACGGTCTCTTATACTGATGCATTTATAAGGCTGCCAAGTGAGCAATTTAAGCGCTCAGCCAACGCTAAAATTCATTGCAATAACCACTACTAGATTGTGATGCCGCCATCCACAGTAATACATTCACCGGTGGTATAGCTACTGGCATCAGACACTAGGTAAAGTACCGTGCCAGCCATTTCACTGGGCTCCGCGTGGCGCCCCATGGGAATAGCCTGCACGGCCATTTGATAAATATCCTCGTTGCTAAATAACGCGCCTGCAAACTTGGTCTTGGTAAGACCTGGCAACAGCGCATTACAGCGAATACCAAAGGGAGCACACTCTTTGGCGAATACTTTTGTCATGTTGACAACCGCCGCCTTGGTGATGGAATAGATTCCCTGCATAGGTCCGGGCTGCAGTGCACTGATCGATGCGGTGTTAACAATGGCGCCGCCACCGTGCTCACGCATCAGCTTGCCGGCTTCTATCGACATGAAGAAGTAGCCACGAATATTCACTTCAACCGTTTTGCTGTAGGCACCAAGATCGGTGTCTAGCACATGTCCGAAATACGGATTGGTGGCGGCATTGTTCACACAGATGTGCAGTTTGCCGTATGCCTTGCGTATGTGCGCGAAGAGTTCCGCAATCTGATCCATCGTGCCCACATTGCAGGCAAAGGCCTCCGCGCTCCCACCCGCTTTGCAAATCTCGTCAGCCACTGCAGTGCAGTCGTCGATCTTGCGACTTGAAACGATCACATGGGCGCCCTGCTCAGCCAGCAGCTTAGCGATTTCCTCGCCAATGCCGCGACTGGCGCCGCTCACTAGGGCAACCTTGCCGGTCAAATCAAAAAGTTGTGTCGCCATGCCATTACTTCCTCTGACTTTATTGTCAGTCAACCATGAATTTTAGCCTTGCCAACGCTTTACCTGATCAAGGTCGAGGTCAAAAAGGTCAAGCGCACGACCGACAGTCTGGGTGACCACCTCGTCTAGGGTCTGGGGCCGCGTGTAGAGCGCCGGGACCGGGGGTGCTATAACCGCACCCATTTCTGACAATTGGGTCATGGTACGCAAATGGCCGGTGTGCAGCGGTGTCTCACGGACCATCAATACAAGCCTACGACGCTCCTTCAATACAACATCCGCAGCACGAGTTAGAAGACTTGAAGTAACACCGGTAGCAATTTCAGACATGGTGCGAACCGAGCACGGAGCAATCAGCATTCCGGCGGTGGGAAATGACCCACTGGCGATGGATGCACCGATCTGGTTGACAGAGTGCACCTCGCTGGCCAGAGCTTCAAGCTCCGCAAGAGACAGGTCCAACTCATAATGCAGCGTGAGTTTTGCAGACTTACTAATCACCAAGTGAGTCTGTATCGAACACTCGCGCAACAACTGCAGGGCTCGCAAGCCATATACAATCCCGGATGCACCGCTGATGCCCACAATAATAGGCTTGGCCATGAAGCTACCTCCACTGTCTTGCGTCATGTCGACTCCAGGAGTCTCAGGACAAAAATTTATTTCGCCGGTCGTCGATCACGAGGCGGTGGCCGAGAACCACTTTCAGGTTTTTCTTCGCCTTCCAATCGCACTTGCGGACGCGACGCTCGACTCTTGCCACTTGCGGATTTGCGTTTCCCCGCACCGCCAGGCGATGATTTCTCAGATGAATTGAGCCTAGATATCTGCAACCGCTGACCGCTGATCCATACCGTTTTCAAATGCTTCATGAGTTCCTTGGGCATTCCTTCAGGCAGGTCTACGGTGCTGTAATCATCAAAAATTTCGATGCGGCCAATATGCTCACTGTCGATCTCCGCTTCGTTGGCAATTGCGCCAACGATATTGCCGGGTTTGACGCCGTGCGTATTACCCACTTCAATACGGAATCGCTCCATGCCGCTATCCAATCTATCTTTGTCGGCCTGCGTCTTCCGCTCAGGTTTAGCGGTCACCGCTTTCGAACGTTTGGTGTCAGAGGGCTTTCGCTCATTGTCCCGATCCCGTCTAGACTTGCCGCTGGCGCTGCGCCCGGGCTCGCTAGCAGCACTCTTTTTTTCATGCTTCGGCGCTGCTTTAACCTTATCCTGTAATGGCTTTTTGCCCTGCGCCAGCATGCCCAGTGCTGCCGCGATCTCCACCACCGGCACGCCATATTCGTGCTGGTAATCCTGCACGAG
>JAPKBI010000446.1 GCA_028823475.1 Halioglobus sp.
AAAGCCAGCAACACATTCCCAGCCACCTGAGAAAAAGAACCGTAACCGGAACCCACAAACACCATGCCAGCTCCCGCTGCAATGGAATGGCTGTCGATCGAACCGCCGTAGCCTTCCACCCCGTTGACCGTTTCAAAATCCTGAACTGTATCGAATTTAAAGAGCTGCTCGCCCGTGTCCGAGTTAAATACAAACAGGCGACCGTCGAGTCCACCGGTAATAACTGCCCCGTCAACAGACAACGGCGTGGCAGAGAAACCATAGAGTGATTCACAACGCCTCAGTCTATCGCTGCGCCCGTCACCACATTCTGACTGCACCTCATAGGACCAACTTGGCTCGCCGGTTGCTACGAAGTAAGTGTATATGCCCGGCCGGATGTTCTCGCTCATAGTGCCTGGATCGTTGATGGTCATGAAGGCCCGCTCGGAATCGGTGGCGATGCCCCAGTGGTTACCGCCCAGTGCTGTGCCTTCGCCGACGCGCTGATTCCAGACCAGTGCGCCCGTGTCGGGATCCAGTGCCCAGAGATCACCGGATTTCTGGCCGGCAATTAGCAGGTCTCGATCGTCACTTTCTACTAGGATGGCCGGGCCACCGAAATCGAAGTCGACGGAGTTGGTATTGTCTAGAATTATGCAGTTAGGGCCATCTGCCGTGCAGGCGAAATTCCACATATCGTGCTCTAGTGCCTGAAAGACCCAGTTCGCCTCTCCTGTTTCCAAATTAAGGGCGATGACTGAATCGCTAGTGTTAGTAGTGGGGTGTGAGGTATTTTCGCCAGTGGTGACGTAAACCTGACCTCTCTGTGCATCTACCGTCGGTGTAGTCCAGATTGGGGCACCGGAAGGGCCGCGTTGTTTAACTCCAGTTGAGCTGACCATGCCAGTGTATTCAGCCGTTGGCATAGTGTGGTATTCCCACAGCTTTTCTCCAGTGCGCACATTTAGCGCGGTGACGGCGCCGTGATTTTCACAGCATTCAAAGTTCGGATTGCCTCCGGTTACAACGCCGGAACCGGAAAGCGGCACGATTATTTTGTCTTCATGAATAACGGGTGTGCCGGTAATCATTGCTTGGTTGTCGGAGGCTTGGCCGCTCGCGACCCAGATCGCCTCGCCATTTTCAGCATTGATGGAGTGAATCATGCCGCGACCATCACCAAACACGAGTGTACCTAAGCCATCAATTACCCCGTAGGCCAATGACGAACGCAAGCGTGTGGCGGCATTATAGACCCACTTGGCACAGCCGCTGTTGGTGTCCAGCGCAAAAATTCGACCGGAATCGGTGGCGGAATAAAAAATTGTTGAGCCAACGATCACCGGCGCGGCTCGCAAACTGGACGTCTCTGGAAAAGCGACCGCCCAGGCCAGCTCTAGGTTTGACATATCGCTCGTGGTGAGGCCCGCCTGAGCTGCATCAAGGTGGCGTGGGTTGTTGCCATCAGCACCTGTAAAGGAGAAGGACAGCCCCCGCCTTAGGTCTACAGCGCGGTTATCCGCCGCACACATGGTTGCAGCGACCCAGTCCTCGATCCCCTCTTCTGTGGTCAGCTCTTGAGCCAAGCCAGGCTGAGCAGCGATCAGGCCTGCGCTTAGTAGCGCGACCAAGGTGGGATAAGATCTAAAACTTGATAGAAGACAAGAGTAAAAAAACATAAGTAATGCCTGTTCAGTGGATGTTAGTCGATAGCTCCATCCCAACAAGAACCGTGTATCTTGAGTTGCCGGTTCATTTGGAGGCTGAAACCCAACGCCAAAAATACAATAATTGTCGACATTGTGCGAATCTGAATAGGATTAAGATTAATAGGGATGCTGATGACCCAATAACTTTAGACAGCCCTGCCTAACTGCAGTGGGCAAGTAATACTGGCCGCCAGTTTATGTGCAAGCCAGTATTTCTTCTCTGACTCGTTTGGTAATAGTCCAACGTTGTATCGATGCGGCACTACACGACTATAGCAGTCCGTTATGTAATTATTCGCCGCAAACTTCGCTTCAATAAAAGACCGGCAGCCTATCAAAGGCATCCACTCATTCTTTTAAAGCTCCGGAAAAACCTATTCATCGGTGAATTGTCCCAGCAGTTACATCTGCGATTCATGCTTTGTTTTATACAGCAGCGCCATAAGACTTGGTGATATTTCATATTTGTATGATGACAGCCTTGATCAGAATGAAACATAACATTTGGAGGTCTTGACTTCCCAGCCTTTGCTAGATGCTAAATAGCATTAAAATGTAGCTATATGAGAGGTGTCTATAAAAGACAAACGGTATACAGAAGAATTGATGCGGCACCCACAAGCCGTTTCTCAGGAATTTTATGCCCAGCCCCTATAGAGTCCGAAAACTCTCCGCGCGCGCGTATTGTTCAGAAACTCTCTTTTGAGGCATTCAG
>JAPKBI010000447.1 GCA_028823475.1 Halioglobus sp.
CCGCGCCGAATCCGCCCGCTGGTCCTCCAGCGGCAACTAACAATAGATGGTCTGGGCTGGGCAGCGCGCAATATTCAGTATCGCCCTTATCGCGTATTACAGAACCTTTGCCCACGGTTGACCATTCCGAGCGCTTAATTCGGGCTTTCTCGAACAGGTAATTGGCGATCTCTTTCCTACCCCAACCAGCCACGCGCATATGTTCTCGGTGCTGTGGGGCCATAACCACCACATAGTTACCCGACCAGATGGAATAATTGCGCATGTTGGCGCGCATCTCTGCAGCGTAGGTATCCAGTATTTCTTCGGGCTTGCTGGTCCACTCGTTCATAATCTGGCGAGGAGCACATGCGGCAAGCACCGTGACTGCCGATGCATCCTTAGGTATGTCACGGGACTCGGCTAGGGATGACCAATTGCTACCCTCTTCATCTTCGGCGATGCAATAGCTTATCTTGCCAGGATGACCAAGAGTAGATCGATCAATAGCGCCAGGACTCACCTGTAATATATTGATGAGGGCGAGTCTGATGGCTCTGCCGATAACCGAGGTCGCGCGATCAGAGCTACCCAGCACATTGAAGTCGCTACGGGCACCAATCTCCTTCCTGATGGAGCCATTCAAAATAACCAGAATCGCACAGCCGCCAGTGCTGGCCGTTGTGCCGTGTAAAAGAAACTCTTCCTTCAACATGGCCATCCAGGCCGAGACTACCGCAGGAAAGTGCATCGGAAGACAGCCGGCCATAACCGCATTTATCGCCAGCTTCTCCGCCGTGATGGCGCGCTCGCGAACGGGCTCGATACCGATGATCTCGTTAGCGGGCATGAGTACCCAGTCGAGGCAAGCCTGCACGGCTTCGGGGGTAGGTGGGACTATTGGGAAGCCGTCAGTCCAGCCTCGGCTATGGTAAAACTCCTGCGCATCGCCGGCATCAATGAGGTCGAAATATTGCGATTTAAAGGCGTCGGTTATCGTATCTGAGGCGGGCTTCATTTTCATGATCTCGATTGTAATTTAGGATAGTAAATTTTCGTAACTCAGGTAACGCCGGTCTGGCGAAAGTCTTGAATAGCAGAATCGTCATATCCCAGCTCCCGCAAGATGTCCTCGGTATCCGCGCCCAGTTGAGGCCCTGGTTGGTTGGGAATGGGGTCGGCCATTCGCACCGGGCTTTGCAGGTTTTTAAGAGCGGGCCGGTTCGGGTGTTCGGTGGTAACTACGCCCTCTCGGTCGAGCAAAAAAGGATTCTCCATAGCCTCGGCAAGCCCATAGACCGGCGCGCTGGGCACCTTGCCACCCAGTATAGACATCCAATGCGCTGTTGGCTGCGTGGATAAATGAGCGTCGAGCATTTCAGTTAACAAGTCCCTATTTTCCCGCCGAGCTTCTCCTGTCTGAAATTCTTTTCGCCCTGCCAATTCTTGCGCCTCGATACGCTCACAGAAAATTTCCCAAAATCTATCTGACTGCGCCATGATAAACAACCAGCCATCTGCAGTTTTGAATAACTGGGAAGGGGTTACGCTGGGATGAGCCGAGCGCGGCGAGCGAGAAGTCTCGATGCCGTCGTTCAAATACCAGGCACCTACGTAGCTTAATTGATGCGCCGCCACATCGAATAAAGATACGTCGATATCGCGACCCTCACCTGTCTCACGTGCTTTCATTATCGACGATACTAAGGCGAGGGAAGTGGTGAGCCCAGCCAAGTGATCGATGATCGACAGACCCATGCGCGCCGGCGGCCCATCTGGTTCACCGGACATGAAGAGGTAGCCAGTTTCGGCCTGCATTAAATAATCAAAGCCGGGCCAGTCTCGTCGCGGCCCGTCACGGCCGTACGCAGATATTAAGCCACAGACAATTTTCGGATTGTGGTCCTTGAGTTGGCCATAAGTTAGGCCGAGTTTTTCAGGTTGATCACCGCGTAGATTGCACAGCAAAGCGTCTGCCGTTGACACAAGCTTGCCGAAGATTTCTTTACCCTGCTCGGACTTGAGATCAAGAGTCAGCGAGCGTTTGTTGCGGTTAAATGCTTGGAAAGACAGACTGTCCAGCTTACCTAAATCACCCCCGGGGCCCATCTGACGGATCGGGTCACCCTTCTGTGCTCGGTTTTCAATCTTAATGACTTCGGCGCCCAAATCAGCCAATTGCAAGGTACCGTAGGGACCTGCCGCGTAATGTTCGACCGCAATGATGCGTACACCTTCCAAGGGCAACATCAGGCCGGATTCCGCGAGACTACGCATACCAATATGATGACCCGCTGCATCTAATTGATGCCTTCGCCAGTTAGTGCTCTTAATGCCAGAGCCTTAGTCGGCATCGGTAATCGCTTGATGCTCAGTGCGCCAACTCTTTGAGTTTTAAACCCCGAAAATTCATTTTGACCTTGGGC
>JAPKBI010000448.1 GCA_028823475.1 Halioglobus sp.
GAAATTAGCCGCATGCAGCAACAGGAGGGCAGCGTTTCTGCCAATCAGATGTCGCAGGTCTACCTGATGTTTGCGTTGGGCAAAGCGCATGAAGATCTGGGTGAATACTCAACCGCGTTTAACTATTACCGGCAGGGCAACGACTTAAAGCGTGCCCAAAGCGGCTACGACGCGCAGAAGATGGGCGTCGAACTGCAAGCGCAGGCAACGTTTTTCAGCAAAGACGTATTTACGTCTCGTCCGGATAGCGGCGATCCTGCCTGCGACCCTATTTTTATTGTGGGTCTGCCACGTGCAGGGTCAACGTTGCTGGAACAAATCTTAGCGTCGCACAGTTTGGTCGATGGCACGCTTGAGCTACCCAATATTTTGTCGATCGCCCAGTCTCTAAGGCGCCGCGGTCAGGAGGAAGGTAACGCAGAATACCCTGCGATCATCGCCGATATGTCGGCGCTGGAGTTGCAGGAGCTGGGCAAGAGGTACCTAGCAGAGACCGCCATTCATCGCCAGGGCGCGCCGTATTTTATCGATAAGATGCCCAATAATTTTCGGCACGTCGGCCTGATTAAGTTAATCCTGCCCAACGCAAAAATCATCGATGCACGCCGCCACCCCATGGCCTGTTGTTTTAGCGGCTACAAACAGCTGTTTGCCGAGGGGCAAGAGTTTAGTTACGACTTGGACGATTTAAGCAGTTACTATCGCGACTATGTAGCGTTGATGGATCACTGGCAAACCGTTCTACCCGGCGACATTTTGCAGGTTAACTATGAGCAGGTTGTGGGCGACCTAGAGGGACAAGTGCGCCGTCTGCTAGACTACTGCGGTCTGCCCTTTGAACCACAGACACTCGAATTTCACGATACCGAGCGCTCCGTGCGCACGGCCAGTTCAGAGCAGGTGCGTCAGCCATTGTATCGCGAAGGGCTTGACCAGTGGCGGCATTTTTCTGCGCAGCTACAACCGCTCGAGGAGCCGCTGGCGGATATTATTCAGCGCCATGAAAAATCAGTAGGCTGAGGTGGCATAAATCGACCATTCGATGAGCCCCCTGCAGCAGCGATGTGACGGATGGCGGTGAGGGTAGAGCAGGGGCCGCATCTAAATTGAGTCTCGCACAGTTTTGTTGAATCTTCTGAGGTCGCACACTATGGCAACGTTACTCTGTCACATCGAAATCAATTCAGGAAGAGAGTTGGAGTTCGAGGCGGTAATGAAGGAGATGTACCGCAGAACGCATGCCGAAGAGCCCAATTGCGTGCGTTATGAATACTATCGAGGTGCGCAGCCCGGCAAGTACTACAGCCTGCTGAGCTTTACCGACAGCGGGGCGTTCTGGGAACACCAGGCCAGTGACTATCACGAGGGGTTCGATTTTGCAGGAATGATCAAGTCGCTTGATATGGAGTGGGTAGACCCAGTAGCGGAGGCCAGTCCACTGATAGAGACGGTCGCTGTAGAACCTGCCGATACCGCGAGTGATTTGACCAAAAGTGCCGCGCAGACGTATCGCATTGAGGTGCAATCGTGGTGGCAGAAATATCGATGACATTTTGCCTGGCGAGAGAGCAAACATTGTGAAGCGCCGCAATAGCCCTGTCGATCTGTTCGACCCCGAGGTGCAGGAAAACTGGTACCCGTCCTATGCTCTGCTGCAGCAAGAGGCGCCCATCTGTTTCTTGCCTGAGCAGAACATGTACGTTGTAACCCGGTACGAGGATATCCATTATATCGTTCGTCATCCTGACATATTTACCAATCAGCAGGGTGTATTAGGCCGGGACCCATTGCTGTCTGATCCGGACGCTCGCGCGATCTATAATGCGCAGGGGTTTGATCGAATGTTCCCGCTGTCCAGTGATCCCCCGCTGCATAAAAAATACCGGAAGTTGATCGAAGAGGCGTTCTCCCGCGCCGGCGTGCGTAAGTATGAGTCCTACATCGTCGAGGTAGTGACAGCGCTCATTGATCAGTGGACAGAGAAACGAGAGGTTGAGTTTATAGCGGAATTTTGTGATCCACTGCCGCGCCTTGTCATTGCCACCATCCTTGGCTTTCCGGTCGAAGACTTGCCGCAGCTTGTCGTGTGGTCAGCGGCTTGGGTGAGGGTATGGGAAGGCGAGTTAACCAAAGAGGAGCAGTTGGATGTCGCTCAAAAGGGAGTCGATTTTCAAAATTACATTATCGACAAGGTGAGGGAAAAGCGAGCGAACCCGAAAGACGATTTGATCTCGGAGTTGGCTCAGGCTTCCTTTGACGGGCAACGGCCTCTCGACGATGACGAAATCATTTCTATTATCGACCATCTGTTCATTGGCGGCAATGAAACCACCACCTTTGCATTGGCTTCGGCCCTGTGGCTGCTGCTGCAAAACCCGGAACAAATGCACAAGGTTCGGGAAGA
>JAPKBI010000060.1 GCA_028823475.1 Halioglobus sp.
ATTCTGCTCATCCCTGTGCTGGTGGTGGTGTTCTATCTGCCGTTCAAAAATCATTTGCTGTTTGCAGCGGGGATTTTTGCCTTTGCAGCGATAACCGATTGGGTGGATGGTTATCTCGCTCGACGGCTTGGTCAGATGACAGCATTTGGTGCTTTTCTCGATCCAGTGGCCGATAAACTAATGGTGTCTATTGCCTTGGTTTTGCTCGTTGAGCGCCACGACACCCTGCTATTCACTCTCGCCGCCTGCGTGATTATTGGTCGCGAGATTGTGGTATCGGCGTTGCGAGAGTGGATGGCGGAGCTCGGAGAGCGCACATCTGTAGCAGTTTCCTACATTGGCAAGGTCAAGACAGCCTTGCAGATGATTGCGATAACAGGGTTGTTGGCGACGGGTCCACGTCCGGACGAAGACTGGCAGCTGGTGCTTTGCTACGTAGTTCTATATGCCGCTGCGGTACTCACTCTGTGGTCTATGGTGGTCTACCTTAAAGCGGCCTGGATAGTCATTAAAGAGCAAGATAAACCTATTTAATTCAATTGGTTGCGGGATTTTTGTTGGAATTTGCTTGACTATATAGACGCCGTGCATACAATAGCCCCCACTCAGCGGCACAGATGTTTGTATCGCCGCTGTGTGCGGGAATAGCTCAGTTGGTAGAGCGCAACCTTGCCAAGGTTGAGGTCGCCGGTTCGAACCCGGTTTCCCGCTCCACCCCCAAATAAGGCTCGGTGGCAGAGTGGTCATGTAGTGGACTGCAACTCCGCGTACGCCGGTTCGATTCCGGCCCGAGCCTCCAATCACATCAATGACTTAAACTCTCCTAGCATTTCTTAGCTTAAATTTGACTGTGTGCCCTGCTATAATTTCGTGCAAGAGCAGAAGGTGTTGTGGTTCAGCTGGGGCTGGGCAGTTGCTGCGTTCTGCGTCGTGCCATTATGCACCGTCAATTGTGAGGCTAGACAGTAATGAACTACCCCGAGAATTCAAATTGGGTTAACCAACGTCCCTGTCGATTACAGCGTTTCGACGCTGCCCGCTTGATTCAACGCGATCTGAAGTGCGGGCTCAAGGCACTGCTGGTTACACTAGCGCTTATGGGTCTTGTGGCGTGTGATTCGTCCAACGACTCGAATAACTTCAACGACACCAGTAATCCGCTACAGGCAGCAGATTTTTCTGTTCGCGAAACTGTCGGCCAACTTCACGTCACGGGGGCCGAGGAGGGCTTGCAGCTTGAGGTTTATGATGCCTCAGGTAATAAAGTGTCCAGCGGCGAAACCGATTTTATGGGCAGCTTAATCTTCCGCAGCTTGCCGGCGGGTAGCGACTACTCGGTGCGAGAAACGATGAGTAATCCGGTAAGGGGTCTGGAGAATCTCGAAGTATGGTCAGCCGAGGGGAGTCTCCCGGAAACAGATTTTTATCGCAACCAGTCGCTTCAGCCGGGTTTTAATTACATCACCACTCGTGATGGTACGCGCCTTTCCGCCTATGTCGTTTTACCTGGACCGCCTGAGGACGGCCCCTATCCAACGATTGTCAATTACTCCGGATATGAGCCCTCAAAGCCAGGCTCTGTTCTGGACGCCAGCCTAACAAGTCTTTGTGGCGTTTTACCGGTTCTGTGTGATGCGCCTAGTCATCCCTCAGGACTGATCGCAGGGTTTATGGGCTATGCTTCAGTGGGGGTCAACATGCGTGGCACCGGTTGTTCTGGAGGTGCCTACGACTATTTTGAGCCGCTACAAGTGTTGGACGGTTACGATGTTATCGAAACGATTGCGGCTCAGCCTTGGGTGTTTGACAATAAAGTTGGAATGGCGGGGCTTTCCTACCCCGGTATCAGTCAACTGTTTGTCGCTCAAACCCGTCCGCCCGGTCTGGCGGCCATTGCGCCTCTGTCTGTTGTCGCAGAGACCGCGGCCTCAACGCTGACCCCGGGTGGTATTTTCAACAATGGCTTCGCTTTTCAATGGGCAGACAGGGTGGTGGCCGGCGCTCAGCCCTATGGGCAGGGCTGGGAACAGGGTCAGGTCGAGGCGGAATACGAAGCGTTTGGCAGCAGTGTCTGCGAAGAGAATCAGCAGCTACATTCTCAGGCAGTAGATGCTGTCGGCAAAGCACTAAATTACAGCTACTATGAACCTGAAATTCTTGATCCACTGAGTCCGGCGAAGTTTGTCGACAAGATTACCGTACCTGTATTCCTGAGTGGCGCCTGGCAGGATGAGCAAACTGGGCCACATTTCGCCACCCTAATGGATAAATTTATTAATGCGCGCTCGACACGCTTCATTACCTTCAATGGGTTGCATGCCGACGGGTACACGCCCGAAGTGCTCGCTGAATGGAAAGCGTTTCTTGATATTTATGTCGCGAAGGTGGTTCCCACTCGGCCAGCACTTCTCGATTTATCCGCAGCGCTCTTTGAACAACAATTCGGTGCCCCGTTAGCTTTTCCCGCCATCCCCTACAGCGACAAGGGGAGCTATGCTGAGGCTCTGTCTGCCTATGAAAATGATCGGGCGCAATTTCCGCTTAGAGTCATCTTTGACAGGGGCGCGTCGCCTGCACTTTTACCTGAGAATGAGGGCGACCCTGATTACGCCGGGGCACCCGAAGGTGTCTTCAGTACCGAGTTCAGTCAGTGGCCGCCTACAGAGCAGGAGGTTTATCGGCTCTTTTTGCAACCGGATGGCTCATTAACCGACAACGAACCCAGTGTTGCCGAGGCCGCGTCAAGTTTCATGCATGATCCTGCAGCAGGACAACGCACCTTCGGTGGCTCTCAACCCTTTTATACATGGGCCCCCACGGAGCCGGAGAAAGCCGCTGTTTTTGTCAGCGATGCGTTAACGCAGGATATGGTGTTCGTCGGGAGCGGGAGTGCAGACCTTTTTATTCAGTCCACTGCGGCAGATGCGGACATTGAAGTATTGTTAAGCGAAGTACGTGCAGACGGATTCGAGACGTATGTACAGGCAGGTTGGCTACGGGCAAGCCAGCGAGCACTCGATCAGGGTCAGGCAACAGCACTGCGGCCTGTCCAGACGCATCTTGAGGTGGATGTAGCGCCTCTACCAGAGGGCCAGTTTGAGCTAGCGAGAGTGGAGATATTTCCCTTTGCACATATATTCCGAGCAGGTTCGCGAATTCGCATCCAAATTGATACGCCTGGCGATAGCCGTGAGTTATGGCGATTCTTATTGCTCGAATACGAAGGGCCGATCATGCACACTATCGCACACTCGGCACTCTATCCGTCGAGCCTCGCTTTGCCACTGATTCCGATGAGCCCGGTGGAATCGTTGCCACCGCCATGTCCAGGGCTGCGCGGGCAGCCCTGTCGCTTGTTTGAGGAATACACAAACACAGCGGGGCCCTAGCAGAATCCTCAATTTGGCAATAGTTTGCAGACGGTCATTCTTGGCGTTGAATAAACATCACGTCCAGCATGGGGAGGGACGGCTAAGCCCGCTAATGCTAAAAGCGGGGGGCCGTACGTCCGCCTGTTAGCGGCAAGTGATCGCAACGTAATGAGGTTTAGTGTTAGACCAGATTCTTATCTTTCGCCCACTGATGTGAGCGCCTGATACCCTCTTCAAACGCTATTTCTGGCTTCCAGCCGAGAATGCGCTCCGCTTTTTTGATTGAGAACCAGCTCTTGGTGGCCAGTTGTGCCACTGTGGCCGGGGAGGCCTCATTTAAGTTGCCCATGAGATTGGCAACCTTTGATGCGATTGCTGATATCACGAGAGCCACGTTTGTTGAGACTAGCATCGGCCCTTTTTTACCCAACCACTGATAATGGGGGGCAAAGTATTCTTTGGTGGTGATGTATCCTTCACAGGATAGATTAAAAATTTCGCCCGCAGCCTCAGGGTGGCGAACGGCCAAGTCGATACCCCTAATGAGGTCATCAACATAGACCGGCCGAAAGAACCCCTCACCTTTGGCCGGGAGCATAAATTGGTTTTTAGCGATGGCCTCAAGTGGCGCAATGATCCAGGGCCGACTGCCGGGGCCATAGACATCACCCGGGCGTAAGATAACCACTTCGATTCCACCACTGGCTTGTGCTGCCAGAACCGCGTGCTCGGAGGCCAGTTTGGTCAGCACGTAACTGCCACCAGCCGCATGAACGGGGTAGTCCTCGTCAAGTTCTCCGTGCGCCGTATTGCCATAGGCAACGATTGATGAGATCTGTACGAAGCGACGAACCTTATGGTGCTTGGCTGCGGCGATTAAATTGCGTGTTGCCAATACATTGACTCGCCACATGTCGCTATCTTTCATGGCATTGGAGACCAGAGCGGCGGTATGCACAATGACATCGCACTGTTCAAGTAGGTGACTTATCGTGTCGGGAACAGAAATATCACCTTCAATAATGTCATCGCCATTACCGCAAAGATCGACGCCGACAACCGCTGTGCCGTGTTGTTTGTAATAGCGCATTAGGGTGTTGCCGATAAAGCCATTAGCGCCGGTAATAAGAACCTTGTTGACGATTTTTTGATCCACAGAAACCTCTATCTTTAGCCAGATGATGGGCGGCGGTTAATGCACTGAACCCATTAATTCATGTTCTTTCGATAAAAACGACCCAACAGTTTAGCGAGCATCATTTTGGGAGCCAGATGCGTAATAGCAGTGCCTATTTTATTAGAAATACCCGGCACTATCGTATGTTTTCCAGACAGGCAACCGACAATGCCTTGGTTGGCAACATCTTTAGACGACATCATCATATTCGCTGGAATCCGCAAGGTGGCGCCTTGGTCAGGATTGTCCATCATTTTGGTTGCGGTGTAGCCGGGGCAGAGTGCCGAGACGATTACCCCATTGCCGGCAGCATTCATCTCGTCAGTCAAGGCTTGGCTAAAGGCCAATACATAAGCTTTAGTCGCAGCGTAGACATTCTGACTGGGAATAGGTGTCCAGGCCGCTAGTGATGCAACGTTAAGAATATGGCCTGTTTTGCGTGTCGCCATGTCATTCGCGAACAAGTGGGTGAGAGAGGTTAGCGCCAATACATTGACGGTAATCATGGCTTCCTGTTCGGTTAAACTCAATTCACAAAAGGGACCGTTGTGTAAAAGTCCGGCATTGTTGATCAAAAAATCGACCTGAAACCCTTGGTCTTTAGTTTGTTGAAACAGTCGCTGAGCCGCTTGAGGTAAGGACAAATCCGCGGCAATCACCGTGCATTGAATGCCATCAGATTGCTTTAAATCGCGGGCGATTTCATTGAGCTTGGCTTCTCGCCGTGCGACTAATATGACGTTGTAGCCACGAGAGGCGAGAATCTGACAAAATTCTAGGCCGATCCCGTCCGAGGCCCCGGTCACGAGTGCTGTTTCATTGCTCATGGTGTGCTTACTCTTCTAATGACGATTGGCATTGTTCTATGATCCTAACATAGCCCATTTAGGTGTTCTCCATGAAAGCCAACAGCTAAATAGTGTCTAAAGGAGTCCGTCGGTACAATCTTCTCGCAACACACGGTTCAACCGTCTTATACTTGCCAGACGTTATTCAGAGGCGTTATCAGTGCGTGATAACGAAGCAAGAATTGTAGATGACAGGTTGTGAGCGGTGTTTTGTGACGCCCTCCAGAATTCAGGTGACTAGGTACCGGGATACAACCCCGGCGGATGCAGTCAACCGTGCCGAAGGTTATTGTTACCTAGCGCGTCTGCTCCCCGAACTGGCTCCGCACCAACGCACATAATGCGGGTCGATGCTGTCTCGCTAGATAGAAGCTCAAAGCTTCACCCAAATCAAAATCCGAGTCGTTAAGTTTGGAGAACTATACATGGTAAATTTACCCGCACGACTTCTCGGTGTCATCCTGTCGTTGGCCTTTTTTGTCTTCAGTGTTGTGATGTTCTTCACAACGTGGGACTGGGTTGCGGCAGTATTCGCGCTTGGGAGTTTGGGTTATTCTTTGTTCTTCATGCTCAGTTACCAGAGGAACAAATCGTGAGTTGGCAATATTTTTGTGGCAGGGCGTTGCTTGCAGTGGTGCTCGCCATGCTGGTCGGTTGTGCCAGCTTTCCCTCGGACCTAGACCCTCCAAAAGTTAGCCTTGACAGTTTTCGCAGCCTACCCGCAGCAAGTGGACTTCCGCGATTTGAGATAAAACTCCGAGTGATTAATCCGAACAAGCAGCCGTTGGATATTGCAGGCATCAGCTATTCCATCGAATTGCTTGATAAGGAAGTGATAACCGGCGTGGCAAATGATATTCCGCCGATTGAGGGCTATGGCGAAGGCGTGGTGACGTTGGAAGCCGGACTACAACTGCTGGAAATACTGCGCTTAATGGCTGGTCTCGGCGCCTCGCAATCTGACCCTCTGGTCTATCGATTCTCAGCGAAAATAGATTTTAATGGCTTCATGCCCACGCAGCGTGTCGAAGAAAGGGGCGAGATAAAATTGCACTAGCGCTGAGGCATGTCGGCTAGTGTGAGTTAACCCCAAATCGATTGCGCAAAGATTGCGAGGATAATTAACGGGCACACCAACTTCACATACCAAGGCCAGATTTTCCAAAACAGGCCTTCGCTAATATCTGGGTTGCCTTTTCGCAGTTCCTGCAGCAGCAGGTCTCTTCGCCACACCCATCCCGCGTAAATACAAAATACGAATCCAAGTAGAGGCTGGCTATAGCGTGTTGTGAGTGTTATCACCGCGCCAAAAAGGCTTTCAAAGTTCAGTAGGATACCGGCGCTGATTGCGGCAATGGCGCAGCCAACTGCCACAGTGGTTATCTTTCGATCAATACCGTGTTCTTCTATGGCATAGGCTACAGGGACCTCCAGCATGGAAATTGAGGAGGTCACTGCCGCAATACTCATTAGGAAAAAGAAGGTGAGTGACACGATGATTCCGGTTATGCCCATTGTGGCAAAGAGTTCAGGGAGTACGGTGAAAATCAGCGTGTCTTCTGAAATGAGAGCGCCCGACTCGGTGAATATTTCGACTCCGCTGTGCAGGGCAACATACATCGCAGGTAACACCAGAAAGCCCGCGAGTACGGCGATCAGAATATCTAACACCGTGACCATGCCACCAACGAGCGGCAGATTCTCATCGTCTTTAATATAGGACCCGTATATCAACATCGTGCCAACCCCTAGTGATAGAGAGAAAAAAGCCGACCCAAGCGCATTGATGATCAAGCGGGGAGAGAGTATTTGCGAGAAATCTGGTAGCAGATAGACACGCAAGCCTTCCATCGCGCCGTCCAAGGTCAAGACGTAAACAACCAGCAGCGCAAGCGTCGTCAGCAGCACTGGCATCAGCCTGGCCGACCAGCGCTCGATGCCCCCCTGCACGCCGGCCGATATAACGCCGATGTTCAAGGTCATAAATATCAGCATAAATAATATGTTACGCCACGTGCCGAACGATACTAGCCACAGTGACAGTTTTTCCATGCCCAGAAGGTCTGCAATAGAAGAAAGGAAAAACGCGATCATCCAGCCGGCGACTATGGCGTAAAAGCTGAGAATAAGGCTGGCAACGATCAATCCAGCGATGCCGGCCAGTGCGCCGATATTGCCAATGAGGCGATTGGGCGACACGAGGCGCAGGGCAGAGACAGCATTGGCGTGAGCGTGCCGACCTATTATTAACTCAGCCATTAAAGCGGGGTAGGCGAGGGTGAATGCCAGTATCAGGTAAACCAGCAAAAAAGCCGCTCCGCCATTGCTGGCCGCCTGTGTTGGAAAGCCCCAAATATTGCCTAAGCCAACAGCGCTGCCCGAGGCGGCCATGACAAAACCAAATCGAGAGCTGAACTCTCCTCGTGTGACTGCCATCTCGCGACTCTGTTGGGTTGAATGAAGGGCTATATTATAGCATTGGTTGGATAAACATTAAGCCGTTATGGCATAAAGTAAAAGTGCTGATCAGAGCGATACTCCATTATTTAACCTGAAAATATGTGCTATTATCGCGCTCGCTTCGGGATAGGGGAGGGGTGCCATTTTAAGGTGGCCACCGTAAAATTCTTTTTGAGAGTTGTGGCTAGTAGGTTGCTGGAAGAATACATATTTACGGCTTCCTATTTGAGAAAATGATGTATTGCGAGTGTGGTGGAATTGGTATACACATCAGACTTAAAATCTGACGGCTTAACGGCTATGCGGGTTCAAGTCCCGCCACTCGCACCAATAAAAATAGACTACATGTAGAATGCTGACCCTGTATATTTTTCTTTGTAGGGAAATACGGGAAAATTGTATTGCATATGTTAGGGCACATCTGTCGGAATAATGCAGAGGAATAAGCAGTTGTCGCCTGATGAACAGACAGCGTCTTCGCGCAGTCCTTCTTCATCTGAAGCAATGAGGATATTTATGATTATTGTGATTCCCTTGTCTCCACTATTGAACTGATATTTTCTAGTAAGGCTTCAATGCTCAATGGCTTCCTTAAAAAGGGATACGACGCAATATCTATGCCGTTTCCTTCAATTCTGGGACTGGCATGTCCTGACATGATGATAAACTTTATGCTTGGATCACACTGCGTTTCAATAATCTTGATTAAGTCCGCGCCCGTTTTCCCTGGCATTTTTAAATCTGTGAGAATAATCATGATTCCGGATGTGGTTTTAACGATTTCAACTGCAGCATCAACACCGCTTGCGACAAAACATTCGTAGCCTTCATCAGTTAGTGCCTCTGATATTAAATCAAGAATCATTTCTTCATCATCAACAATAAGGATTTTAGTTGGAATAGTCTTTCTCCTTCAAGTATCCAATACTAACTCACAAATGGAAGAGTAATTGAGAAGCTGTCGCCATCATTGATGCTGTCAGCGGTAATAGTACCTTTCATGTCACGGATAATGCCATAGCTTATAGGCAGGCCTAAGCCCGTACCTCCGCCAGTGTCATCAGATGTAATATTGACATGTTGTTAGTCTGCAAATATCCGCAATGTAATCGTCAAAGCGTCATTTCTTTCAAACATGGCTTCTCTGGCGGTAGTGAGGAGGTTTGTCATCACTTGTTGCATTTAAATGATATGGCCCAAAATACACGGGCAGCCTTTTGGGAGCTCGATCACAATTTTAATTCCAGCCGATCGCAATTGCTCTTGCATCAAGTCAAGCGCATTCGTCACCACTTTTCGCGGATCGATGAGTGCTGGGGCCTCGGTCGCCCCGCGCCCAAACATCCGCATGTGGTCAATGATTGCAGCTGCACATGCGCTCTGATTTGCAATGCGCTGCAGTTTATTAGCCCAGTAATCTGTTCTGACCGCCGGCTCCACTCATTGACCTTCCCGTGCGCATCGACAATGAAGGTAGGGACGTTGGCCGCATGAACGAACTGGGTAAGTTCGTTTGTCACCTTTCTGATATGTAGAGATTCCGCTTGAGTCCGGGCGAATACAAACGGACGGATAACCCACAAATAGACTAGCGGGACGGATATGGTAATAGGCTAATGGCGTCGAGCAGAATAATTATTGTGGGGGACTGGTCTAGCCATAATTGCATATTGGTCGCAAGAGCCGTAAATGCTTGCAGAAGCAAGCCCTAGACAGAAAAAATGATGGCATAGCCCCCCCGTAGTGACACGATATTTGACATCTATGAATGTATTCCGAGTGTTTAGGTAGGGGCACCATTGAAGGTGACATGCCGTTTGTACCGACAATTGGTGTCGGCAGGCTGCGTAATTACGCGCATGCTGCCGATAGCGAAGGAAACAAATATCGGTGTCTGAATGCCAGGATTTCTGCGGGAAGAGCCAGTATTTACCCGACACAGAACTAGCCTAGCCTAAGTGATAATAATAGTCATCTGCAAATTGGCAACCGTTTGTATATGCCGCAAGCTGGGCGCAGAGTGAGAAGCTCTGTGAGTGCATTAAAAAACCAATAGAATAGGCCGATGTTGTCAAAGCCCTTCTTTGTCGATATTTTCTAGAGAGTATGCATGACGGTCTATTGCCCCGACATCAAGGACGGGAGAGGCATCGATATGCTCGGCATCCATCATTTTTGCCAC
>JAPKBI010000449.1 GCA_028823475.1 Halioglobus sp.
GTAAAGACCTGGCTTCCAATACTGGCCATTACCGTCGTCGGCATCTCCAGCGGTCTCCCGCTGTACCTTTATCTGCGAGAGCGCGCTAAATCGACTGAACTAAGTCAGAATTAACACTATTATTAAGACCCAGACAAGACAGTGTTACACCTTTTACATGCAACAGACTTCTGCACTGCACCCGGCAGGAGCCTACGTCACTAAGGAGAATAAGAATGAATAAAATGCTCAGAGAAATGAACACCAAGCCACCGCTAGTCAGTCTGATAATCACCGCAGCACTGTTTGGTTTAATATCGTGCTCAGACACGAAGATGGCGCCATCCAGTGAAGCGTTTAGTACTGCTGCGGATGTTCATTCGAACGAGGAGATAATCGCTAATACAGCCGAAATTGATGCTTTATTAGACAGTAACCCTCGGGGTTGGAATGAAAAGGTTTTTGAAACAGAGACCGAATTGCTTGTACGTAACAGTACGCAACCGGAAGCGATTGCTTCTTTGCCAGAAACAACCGCTGAAGAAATACTAATAGAGCGCAAGCCCTATTATGGCGATTTGCATGTGCATACCACTTATTCTTTTGACGGGTATTCTATGGGTACGACGGCGACACCGTATGATGCCTACCGCTTCGCGCGGGGCGAGCCGATCAAAAACCCAGCCGGCTATGACATGCAGCTGTCACGGCCAATGGATTTTTATGCCGTTACCGACCACGCCATGTTCTTGGGTTTAACAAAGGCAGCAGCCGAAACCTCAACAGAATTTTCTAAAAACGCATTTTCAGAGCCCTATCATGATCTGAACGCTCCGGAAAACTTTGGCACAGGCCTCTTCAGTACATTGAAGCGAGTATCGACATTTGCAGACTTTTTGCCAAGAGCGGTCGAACAGACCCTGTCAGGTGAACTGGATCGTGACCAAGTGCTTGGTGTTATCAGAAGTGCCTGGGAAGATACGGTGGATGCCGCAGATCAGTTTAATGATCCCGGTAACTTTACGACGTTTGCCGCATATGAATATACTTCCTCAACGGCTGGTATGGGCAACCTGCATAGAAATGTCATTTTTGAGGGCACAGAGAACCTGCCGCGTGAGCCTTTTTCTCGTTTTCATTCCGTTAATCCGGAGGACCTTTGGCAGTGGATGGATGACCTCAGAGAAAAAGGCGTTGAAAGCTTGGCGATACCCCATAACTCCAATGGTTCCAATGGGCAGATGTTCAAGCTGGTGGATTGGGCAGGCAGCAATTTCGATGATGATTACGCGCAGCAGCGAATTCGCAATGAGCCTATTGTTGAAATAACGCAGATTAAAGGGACATCGGAAACACACCCGATCTTATCGTCGCGCGATGAGTGGGCGGGCTTTGAAATCATGCCTTACCGAGTCGCCACAGGTGCCTTAAGCCAAGTGGAGGGTTCGTATGTGCGCGAGGCGTTGTTAAATGGGATGGCACTAGAGCAGCAGAATATTACCAACCCTTATCAGTTTGGTTTTATCGGCTCAAGCGACACCCATTCGGCGGCAAGCCAAAACGATGAGTCGAATTTTTCGTCCAAACTGGGCTTGTTATCAAGCAATGCCGAACAGCGAGGTTCTATACCGCGAGCCGGACTCAGTGGCGAACTGACGTATTATGGAATGCAGGCGGCATTGGCCCTCGCCCCCAACCCCATGGGCAAGAATATGAATATCAGAATTGACGGCGACATTTATACTGGCGGCGCTAGCCCAACATTTGGCGCCTCAGGCTTGGCGGCTGCATGGGCAGAAGAAAACACGCGGGCGTCGCTTTACAGCGCGTTTCGTCGAAAAGAAGTCTTCGCCACATCAGGCCCGCGAATAGCGCTGCGCTTTCTTGCCGGTTACGGCTTCGATAAGGACATGCTGACGACGGCCGACGGCGTGCAGCGAGCTTATGCCAACGGCGTTAGCATGGGCGGAAACCTTTCTGCTGTGACCTCTTCGCAGGATGGCACCGCCGCCGAGTACGACACACCGAGTTTTTTGATCATGGCTGCATCCGACCCAGACGCTGCACCGCTACAACGCCTGCAAATTATCAAAGGTTGGATCGACGCCGATGGCAACACCCATGAAGATGTTATTGATGTCGCCTGTGCCGGTAACACTGACGTGAACCCTGAGACTAACCGTTGCGCTGACAACGGTGCCAGAGTGGATATCTCTGATTGCTCTATTAACCCTGAGACCGGCGCAGCAGAACTATCGGCTCTTTGGCACGACCCGGACTTCGATCCACAGCAGCGTGCCTTTTATTATGCGCGGGCATTGGAAAATCCAACCTGCCGCTGGTCAACGTGGGATGCCATTCGTGCCGGTGTATCGCCCCGGCCCGATTTGGCAACGACGATTCAAGAGCGCGCCTGGTC
>JAPKBI010000061.1 GCA_028823475.1 Halioglobus sp.
TCAAAGCTGGAGATGTGCTCAGACTTCAGCCCGGTGAAAGTGTAACACTTCATCCTGGCAATTGGCACAAATTTTGGGGTGAAAAAGGTGATGTGCTCATAGGAGAAGTTTCGACCGTCAACGATGATTTAACCGATAATATTTTCGCAGAGCCTATTGGACGATTTTCTGAAATTGAAGAAGACGCAGACCCAATTCATTTGTTAGTCTCTGACTATGAAAAATGGGGGCTCATTTGATTTAGAAATGATTTTTCATGAGACAAAATTAAACTTAAGATAAAAAATAACAGATCAAATCAAAATAGATTGCGAACTAGGCAAAGCCCTATCAACTAGAGTTGGATTAAATATGCTGAATAAACCGTCAAAACTAAACCAGAAATTAGATCAAATTCGTAGCGGAGCATATCAGCCCAAAGATTTCATAATCGCAGATGCCAAAGATGGAGATATGGGAGGCGGAGCCGGTGCGATGGGATTGGACCCCAATACTGGTTTAGCCAAGCCAGTATCTACGTATCTAACAGCAATGAAAGAGATGCTAGCCTCTAATTTAGTGGATATAATGCTGACGTCACTATCTTCTGCTGAGGTTCTAAATGCTGAAAATGTTTATAAAGGTAGTGATATAACACCGGCTGTGCGTTTGAATGATGGAACAGATATTTGGGGGTTTCGCGGCGCAACCTATCGACAGCACCAAGTCCGTCCCGTTCGAACTGCTCGCCTTGACCGGGCAAGCCAGTTTTGTGATTTAGGTCTGTATGCTGTGACCTTTTATAATGATGTTGATCGCGACGTAGCTTCCTTGAATGCCTATGCTGAGTTTCGCGATCAGACTAGCGACATCGGCATGCGGCATTTTCTTGAAGTGTTCAATCCAGCTTTTGATATCGACACAGGCAATGAAGAAATTGGGATATTCATAAATGATGCAATTGTCAGGTGTTTAGCCGGGGTAGGAAAGCAAGAGCGGCCTCTCTTTCTAAAAATGCAATACAACGGCGCACGAGCAATGGCTGAGTTGGCGGCCTTTGACCCAGGCAACTTAATCGTTGGCATCTTGGGCGGAAGCGCAGGAACGACCCGAGATACGTTTGAACTTATCAGTCAGGCGGAAAGGTTTGGGGGCCGAGTGGCGCTTTTCGGGCGAAAAATTTATTTTGCTGAAGATTCTGTAGAAATAGTGCGTACAATGCGTCGAGTGATCGAAGGTGACCTTTCCCCAGTTGAAGCGGTGAAATCATACCACGATCACCTCAACAAAAAAGGCCTGACCCCAGCAAGGTCGCTTGAACAAGATATGAGCGTGACAGACCCCACCTTAATCCCTGAAGCCAGATGAAACTGGGCTCTTCATCACGCAGTGGTATTGTAACTGGCGGTACATGGTGTGCCGACCATAATAAATTTGTAACTCACTGGCCGGACGAAGAGGAAGTAGTTCAAATATCAAAACAAGAAATTAGAGGAGGAGGCTCTGCCTGCAATCTCTCTATTAATGTAAGACATTTTGATCCTAGTTTTCCAGTATCAACCATTGGGCTAATTGGCGATGACCCAGATGGTAGGGTTTTAATAGAGGAGGCTGAGGCTGCGGGCGTTGAACAATCCGGGCTCATTGTAGTTAAAGGTGGTCGAACACCTCATACAGACGCATTCACGTCGGCTGTAAGTGGCCACCGCACACATTTTTATCTCTCTGGCGTTGCCGATGAGTTAGTTCCCGATCACTTTGATTTTTCACAAGTTAAGGCCCGAATTCTTCATCTTGGCCTTCCTGGCGCTCACAAGCAGCTCGACGCGCCCGTAGGGAATGATGCGAACGGGTGGGTCACAGTACTCAAAAAAGCAAAAGCAGCTGGATTGGCAACAAACCTGGAGTTATGTTCGATACCTGCCCAGCAAATTTCAGATCTAGTTAATCCATGTCTAGCCCACCTCGATTTGCTTGTGGTAAACGATTTTGAGATAAATGCGATTGCAGGCACATCCATAGATCCAAGCAAAGAGGCGGACGCCTCGAAATGCCTAAACGCTGCTCGTATCGTATTAAATAGAGGGCCAATACAACTCGTAGTGGTTCATTTTCCTGGTGGTGCTGTTGCCATTACTAAGGATAAAGAGGAATTTCTGGTGCCGTCGGTAGCTATCCCCAACAAAGAAATTATAGGGACTAACGGCGCGGGCGATGCATTTGCTGCAGGCATTCTCTATGGCCTACACGAAGGTTGGACTTTATCGGCGACAATTCAAATGGCACACGCGGCCGCGGCTGCATCGGTGCGTAGCCTGGGAACAACCGATGCGGGCATGTCATGGCAGGAATGTCTTAAACTAGCATCTACATGGGGCTGGAGAACCACAATTTAGGTTTTAGACATACCATTTCAGAGAGACCATTATCTGAAATTAATGGCCAGATTTGCGAAATGGTACAAATACACGTCCTGTAATTTAGTTTAATTATACCGATACAGAATTTAGTTGGGCAGCACGCAGGAGTTTAAATTTCAACTGCGCAACAACCCATCAACGACCTACCCCCACAGCATAGATAATTCAGACACTAGCTATGCGTATTCAAAGCTTATCGGTTGAGCGCCCTTCCACAGAACTAGGTTCCCCAGTTCCATCAGGAATTCATGGCCGCTGGTAATAGTTATGAAATGGTTGCCGGCAAGTTGGCCCATTTTTGAGGAAAAATCGACACCGCCATAGGCTAATAAAATTTCAGTCTCACTAATTCCGCCAGGATATAAGATAAATTGGCCAGGCGCCGGATGGCTCGTATGATTTTCATAGCCAACCCCAAAATCAAAGTCACCAAGAGGAATCCATATGCCTTCGCCACTCCAGCGAACGTGGACCAATTTACCAGTATAGGGCATCGCAGCGGCAAAAGCTTTGCAAGTTTCTGGCGCAGCATCAGTTTCTAGCCTAGCGTGGAATTCAAAGGGACCAGCCTTGATTTTCAATTTCGTCATGTCGTGTTTCCTTTAGTTGGTTACATAGTGGTTACATAAATCGGTTCATAGAAAACATATCCAAGTCTGGGCGTGTTCTACCTGTCAGGGCAATGGAAGCAGACTCGCGCCCCATGAGTGGGCCAAGCGTGTAACCGTTAGCGGTTGCGGCAACGGTTACACCGGGCAGCCCCGGAACAGGACCAATCAGAGGCGCGCCATCAACATCGATATTCATCGCAGCCCAACTTCGGATGACTGATAAATTACCTATATCTGGAACAGTATGAGAAGCGGCCCAAAGATTGCCTTCAAGGCTGGCAGGCAGGACTAGTGGCTGACCCTTGCGGCCAGTAATAGCAGTCCAAGCACCGCCAATCACTATAGTGCCGGCGTCAGTTTGTTTAATTGTTAAATGGCGGTTGGCATGTGCTATTAAGCATGGCAACATTGGAGGGGCTGTCTCTGTTACAACCATTTGCAGAGGAGCGCCGCGGACTGGCAAGTTAACCTGCAGCATACGAGCGATGCCAGCAGACCACCCACCACTAGCAATCAGAATGCGTTTGGCATGTACAATACCGCGTGGCGTGACAACCTTGTAGCCACTGGAGTCACTCTGCAGCCCAGTCACCGGCGTCATTTCCTCAATTTTAACACCCGCCAAACGCGCAGCGTGGGCCAACACAGGGGTTGCAACCAAGGGGTTAATCTTACCTTCACCTGCGCACCAAGACGCAGCAACTACCCGGTCAGAAATAGCCGGAACTAGCTGATGAATACGTTCCAGGCCAATCACCTCTGACGTAATTCCAACGCGAGTTTCTGCTGCAACCTTAGCCTGGAGGAACGCTATCTCATCGTCATTCTCAGCAACCATCATACCGCCAGTTACCTTCATCTCAAAATCTGCATCAAGTTCCGCTTGAAGTGACGCCCAAAGTCCAATCGATTCCTGCTGCAAAGGCAGGGTTTGAAGTTGTAAAGAGCCACTAGAAACCGCCTTGGTGCCGAAGTCCCAGGATAAAAGCTGAAGGTGGAGGCTCCCGGCATTACCCCCAGAAGCTTCTCCATTCACGTAGCCCCGATCTAGGCAGATCACATCTGCTCCAGCGCGGGCGGCATACAAAGCGGCAGATATTCCAGTAATTCCAGCTCCGATCACGATTAGGTCAGCAGTGGCCTTTTCAAGAGGCCGCACGAAAGAGCGGTTTGGTCGAGCTCCTGGGCTACTTTGGACGTGGCCACCCCATTCAGGTTTTTCAAGTGAAAGGGAACGTACCAAAATTGGCCGTGCTGGAAGCTGTGGAGCGAATAGCGCCTCAGGTATAATTTCGTGTCCAGCGGCCTCCAGAAACTGCAAGGAAACAGGTAAGCAATACCTCCCTTGGCAACGCCCCATACCTAGCCGCGTAGCGCGCTTGATTGCACCGGGGTCAGTTGCCCCATTACAAATTGAATCGCGCACCTGCCCGGCGGTCACCTCTTCACAGCGACAGACGATCACAGTATCTTCTGGCAGGGTCCGCTGCGGTGCACGATAAAGCTTCCAAAGGGCAGTCTGGAACTGGGTGGCTCTTGATGCAAGGCGTCGATTAGTTAGATTTGGCTGCGACCCTAGCCCTAAATTTTGCAAAGCACTTATGGCGGCGAGACGGCCCTGTACTTCGGCCAGTTGCGCGCCACCAAGACCGCCCGCATCACCAGCGATCCAAACATTAGGCACGAAAGTTGCGCCATCTGCATCGTGCTTTGGCACCGGTACTAAACTTCCTGGATCTAGTTTTACTTTAACGCCTAGCAGTCGTGCCAGCTCAACCTGAGGCGCAAAGCCGTCGCCCAGGCAGATCACATCCGCCTCAATATCGCGGGTGACCCCATCAGCGATGCGCCGCAACCGCGCGCCTTCAACCGCTGTTTTCCCGAGGACCTCAACTGCTTCCCACCCAGTCATGACCGGCACCCGGTCGCGTAGTAGACGCAACTGATAGGCCAGACCGGCGCGTATGAGGCTCGGTGATGTCAAGGCTGCTCGCACAAAAGCAGCACTAAGTCGCGGTTGCCCACGCTCTACGACAGCGGCAACATTCACACCTAACTTGCGCATCTCGACCGCGAGTTGGAGGCCAAGTGGGCCGTGCCCAGCAATCAGAACTCTACGGCCAGGCGCTATCCCATAGCGGCGAACCAACGTCTGCGCCGCGCCTATTGTCATCACTCCTGGACGGGTCCAGCCAGGGATCATAGCGGGCCGTTCCATTGCGCCAGTGGCTAAGATAACTGCACGGGCTAAAATACAAGCCTGCCCAAAGGCACCTTCTGTACGCAACTCAAAGCCCAAACCGTCGATAGTGTCGCGCGCATACCAGACCGTTTCGCCTGTCCTGATTTCAACACCGGCAGACTCCACCTGTTCACGAAGTTTTTGGCCATTCAGATGCTGTTGATCCTTATCAAGGTTATCTCTGTATCCATCGCTACGCGGCTTGTAGTACTGGCCACCAATTTGGTGTCGCTCATCAATTATGCAAACTTTAGCACCACCCACAGACGCTACAAGCGCTGCATTTAGCCCAGCCGGACCGGCACCAATAATTGCCAAATCAACTGAAGTATTCATCGGGTCAGGGACCACCTGAGAAGAGAAAAGGGATCCAAATTCAGTATCACTCTGCGGAGTGACAGTCATTCCATCCCTTACTTCAGTCATGCACGCACGTTGTGATCGCATGCCGTCTACGACAACCAGGCAGTCCTGACACACACCCATGCCACAGAACTGTCCGCGCGTACGACCCGAGCGGCGCTTTCCTAAGATTTGGATGCCTGCCACAGTAAGTGCAGCCGCTATGCTATCGCCTGCCCGGGCCAGCACTGGGTCGTTATTCCAATGAAATAAAAGCCTCATTCCATCAGACCTGTTGTTGGTCCAGAAGACCCACAGAACCCAATGCCACCAAAACCTCATAAAATTCGTGTTCCGGCAGAGGTAGGCGCGGTGCGCGTGGTGCGCCCATTGCAAATCCTAGCAGGCCAAGCGCCGCTTTCGTTGCTGACACATAACGATGCCCACCAACCAACCTAATTACTGGTAGCATGCTGCGATAAAGCGCCCTTGCAGCGTCGTAATCCTGATCGATAGTAGTCAAGGTGAAAAGACGCGCTGAGGCAGCAGGCATAATGTTTGAGCCAACCGCTACCCAGCCATCAGCACCTTCAACAAAGCTCTCAAAGCCCATAATTCCACCAAATACACTAATTTTCTCACCTGCAAGATCGATGATATCCCGCACACGGGTCACGTCCATAGTCGACTCTTTAATGTAATCGACACCGGGTATCTGTGCTAACCGCGCAACTATAGGCGGCGTCATATCAATATTCGTGGTAGCCGGATTGTTGTAGATCATAATCGGCAGATCAGTAGCAGCGGCAATCCGAGTATAGTGTTGCACCAGCTCAGCTTCCGTCGGTGTGGAGTAGAAGGGCGGAATAATCATAACGCCGTCAGCACCTAAATTTTGTGCCATTTCACAGTTTTCAATTACATCCTCAGTACGTTCTGCGCCCGCGCCTATGAGCACCGGGACCCGACCAGCCGTCGTATCAATCACACATTTAGCCACGTCCCGGCGTTCTTGAGTGGTCATCGACAAAAACTCTCCAGTAGATCCTAATGGGATCAGACCATGAATACCTTCTTGGATTTGCCAGTCAGTGAACTGGGCCTGTGCATCTAGGTCAATTGCTCCATCGACGTCGAAGGCAGTTACCATCACAGTATAAGTCCCTCGGAAGCGTTTATTCATGTCGCATTCTCCTTTAATGTCAATAATTTCAGTGGATTTTCACGGAGCAAGTCTGCAACAAGGGAGGGAGGGAAGGCCAATCGGTTCATTAAATGACAAACATTTCTCAGGATATGGCCATAGCCATGACCACCCCAGGTCCGAAGCCGCGTCTTGGTACAGATGTCTTGTGAGAGGGTGATCTGCGCACCGTATCCCATATCAGAAAATTGGTGGATCAGGCGCAAGCGGCCCAGATCAGATGGCAACTCGGTGAGGTCGCTCATCCAGTAGTGCGACTGTTCAATACCAAAAAAGTCCCATTCAACCGTCGCGCCCCGGTCCAAAAGTGATTGGATGCCGTCACCATCAGGATAAGTTCTATCCATGTGGCACAAGATAACACGAGTTAGGTCGGCACCATTAGCTTCGAGAATATCTAGAATGTCCGAGCAAGCTTGCACGTGGCGTCCGGGATGCACGCTGATAGCGGCACCAGTGGCCACCTGAGTTCGTGCCGCTGCGATCAGCGCCCTGTGCTCGAATGGGTGCAGGGGCCAAGAGCAGCCCATCTCTCCAATTAGCCCAGCGCGGATATCAGTACCATCAATCCCAATATTGATTTCTGCAGTAAAGCGGGCCGTCAACGTGGCTTCGTCCATCGCCAACGTTTCAGAATTTAGAAAAGCTGCCGTGTAGGTTCCGGCGGCAGCAACCACGTGAATGCTGCTCTGACGTGATGCACGTGCAAGTCCAGCGGCATCTCGGGCAAGGCCAGAAACAGATTGATCCACGATCAGAGAGCCACCATCCTGGCCAAATGCTACAAGCTCTGTTGACGCAATATCAGGATCAGTTTGATGAGCATTAGCTTGGGTTTCATTTGAACGATAGTCAATCTGCCAGCGATCGTGAGGTAGAATTAGCATGTCCCGGTCAGCTGGTACCCCAGGTGGCACAATGTCGAACAGAACATGTTCATGAACCATGGCTGGGCCAATGGTCTCGGCAGCAACGTCACCCAACACTGTGCGCACCTTTCCCATTCTTACAGTCAATGCTGTAAAATTTTAGATAAAAACAAACGTGCATGATTAGATTTTGGATTGTTGAAAAACTCTTCCGGCTCAGCCTCTTCAACAATCTGACCATCATGCATCAGTAATACACGGTCAGCAGCAGCGCGGGCAAAGCCCATCTCGTGCGTAACCACTATCATCGTCATACCTAGCCGGGACAGTTCGATCATTACATCAAGTACTTCAGAGATCATCTCGGGATCTAGGGCACTGGTAGGTTCGTCGAACAACATCACTTTGGGTTTCATCGCCAGCGCTCGGGCTATTGCCACACGCTGTTGCTGTCCACCCGAAAGTTGTGAGGGAAAGGCCTCTTCCTTTTCTGGCAACCCCACCTTGGCAAGCAATTCGCGCGCATCCGCCTCAGCCTGGACACGCGGTATTTTCAAAATCCGCATTGGCGAAACTGTGATGTTTTTCAATACAGTCAGATGTGGGAACAGGTTGAAGGATTGAAACACCATCCCCATTTCGCGCCGCTGCTGCGCCGCTTTACCATCGCTTAGTTCAACCCGCTTTCCACCCAAGTTTTCACGATAGCCCATTTTATTTCCACATGCGCGGATTGAGCCACCATCTATGGTCTCCAGATGATCAATACAGCGCAGCAGGGTCGACTTGCCCGACCCGGAGCGTCCGCACAGCACCACCACTTCACCCTGCCGAACTATTAGACTGACATCTCTAAGAACGTGGTTAGAACCGAACCACTTATCCACATTAGTGATTTCCACGATAGGCTCACCCAGCGAACGGCTGGCGCCAACTGATGTCTCCTGCATAAATGTCATTTCATCCTCCATATCAGACTTGTCCCGGACTATCGTTAGACTGCACGCCTGTGCGGGTGGGTAACTTTTTGTCAGAGACCGGTCCAAACGGCTTGTCATAATGGGCCTCAAGACGCTTCTGAATTTCACCCCAAATGGTTGTCATCAACAGATACCAGCAGGCAGCACACAAGTATGCCTCCAGAACCTTGAATTCGATCTGGGCAAGCTGCTGAGTACGACGAAACAGCTCTTCCATAGAGATGACAGAAGCCAGCGAGGTGGTCTTGATCATTAGATTGAATTGGTTACCCATTGGCGGGATGATTACACGCGTAGCCTGAGGGATAATAACGTACCACATCCGCTGTGGCCATGCCATACCAAGAGCCTTACTGGCATCAGTCTGACCCTTATTTACTGCAGAGATTCCCGCACGGACGATTTCTGCAAAATAGGCACCTTCGTGCAGCGTCAGAGCAATAATAGCACTTTCGATTACGCCAAATTTAAGTCCAACCTTGGGTAAGACGGTATAGATGATCACCATTTGTATGAGCAGCGGCGTACCACGCCAGAGCCAAATGAACGCTACAGCGATACGCTGCAATATCCAGTAACTAGACATCTTCATAAAAGCGATGATGACACCCAATATTACACCAAGCGTCATCGCGACCGTAGCTAACCAGATCGTTGTCCAAACCCCGAGTAGCATATACTCGCTAACCATAAATCGAAAAAAATGGTCCCAGCTCCAACCCATGTCATCTTCCTTTATATAGGGTCAGAGGGGCAAGTTAACGCCCCTCTCCTTCTCATAATAAATGGGTTACTCGCCTGTATAGAAGTAAGTAAATTTTCCAGGCCAGCGATCCCAGGCATCCATCTTTGTCGTACCGTAAGCATCCATCATGGAGTCATAGGTACCATCAGCGCGCATCGCATTGAGAGCGTCGGCCACCGCCTGCGCCAGTACCGGTTCGTCAAAGGCAAACGCACCAGGAGTTCCAGGGAACAAACCCGTTGCAGCTTTGGAAAACTGGCCCTTTTCCTGATAATAGCTGCCAATAGCATCCCCAGCGAAGACTGCATCAATCTGGCCACCGCCTAGGGCAAGGAAAACCTCACCGTAAGTATTGAAAGCACGGATATCCATTGAGGCAAGCCCCTTGGCAATTTGTGCATCGTTAATCTCACGGATTTTTCTTTCCTCGAAGCCAGCAATTTCGACCCCTACGACTTTTCCAGCCATATCCTCAGGACCAGTGATTCCTGTTGGATTTCCGTCCGCTGCGATCAATGCCAAGGCGTTGACTGAGAACGGCACCAGTTGCATGAAGCCTGCGCGTTTATCAGTGAAATACAGTCCAGTATTAATCATGTCCCAGCGGTTTGCATCCAGACCT
>JAPKBI010000450.1 GCA_028823475.1 Halioglobus sp.
CTGCGCTGCATGTCAGTGCCAGAACTATTACATCGCATCAGAGAAAAATGCCTCATAAATCTGCAGCGCCTTGGATTTTTCAGTGCTAAGCGGGCTCCTGTTCCAAACCTCTCTATTAAGGTAAGGCCCTGGCTGCAATCCGCTACGGTGCTGCCTGCGGATTGTTACTTGGAGGAAGCCACACGTGTACTTGCCGGCGAGGTGCCTATTTTCGCGCTGCATCCAGCGAATCTGGGCTCTGTTCCCTTGTGGAATACTGACCCTAAATCGGGTGTTCATGCCCCTCTGGTTTTCGGCAGGGCGCTGGACTATCGAGATTCCAAAGTGGTCGGGGATATTAAGTATCTTTGGGAGCCTAATCGGCACCTGCAGTGGGTTGTGTTGTCACAGGCATATGCCTTGTCGAGAGAGCGCCGGTTCCTTGATGGTTTTGCTGAGCAGCTATGGTCCTGGCTGGAACAGTGCCCCTATCCTCTGGGTCCTAACTGGACCAGCTCTTTGGAGTTGGGTATTCGCCTCATAAACTGGTCCATTGTGTGGCAGCTCATTGGCGGTGAGCAATCCGAACTCTTTGAGGGAAGACGAGGGCAAGCGTTACGTGAGCGCTGGCTTGATTCTATCTATCAGCATTGCCACAGCATTAATTTGTATTGGTCCCGCTATTCTTCGGCGAACAATCATCTTATTGGCGAGGCCGCGGGGTTGTATATTGCTACGGTTACATGGCCTTTTTGGAAAGAGTGTGGGCAATGGAGTGAAGTTTCCCATCGTATTTTGCTGGAAGAAGCACTGACACAGAATACCGAGGACGGGGTAAATCGGGAGCAGGCCGTTTCCTATCAGCAATTTGTCCTCGATTTTCTATTATTTTCTGGTTTGGCGGCAAGATCTACGAATCATGATTTTCCTGCGGCCTACTGGGAACGATTGGAGCAGATGATCGGGTTTGTGGCCTCGATCATGGATGTTCAGGGTAACGTCCCCATGATTGGCGATGCTGACGATGGCTACGTGACCCGTCTGTGTCCCGATAAGGAATTTTGTCCTTATAAGTCCTTGTTGGCGACTGGCGGATTACTGTTCGGTCGGCCTGAGTACTTGCAAAAAGCAGGCGCTATTGATGATAAGACGCAGTGGTTGCTTGGCCTTGACCACTCTGGCCAAGATGGCCCAAGCGTGGCAAAAGTTAGTTTGAACCGGAGCTACGCGACTGGCGGGTACTATATTCTTGGGGGTGACTTTGACACCGAGCGGGAAGTGAAATGCATTGTGGATGTAGGCCCGTTGGGCTACCTGGGTATCGCGGCACACGGCCATGCAGATGCGTTGTCTATGGTGCTGTCTGTAGCGGGCTACGAGATACTAGTGGATCCTGGCACTTATGCCTACCACACACAAAAAGTATGGAGGGACTATTTTAGGGGGACGTTGGCGCATAATACGGTACGTATTGACTCCACGGACCAATCCGAATCTGGCGGCAACTTTATGTGGATTCATAAAGCTGAAGCGGTATGCGAGATATGGGAGAGCATGGGAAATAAACAGCGCTTGCTGGCTAGCCACAACGGATACCACCGCCTGAGCGATCCTGTTACTCATCGTCGAGAGATAGAATACAACGCGGATCTGCGCCGTTTCCGTGTAACTGACTATATCGACTGCACAGGCGAACATCTGGTCGAACGTATATGGCACTTTGCGGAAGCCTGCGAGGTAGCTGTCGAGCAAAATGCTATCTCTATCACGGGTGAAGGGCGCACAGCGGGGTTTGCGTTTACCCCTCTCGTACATCGTGAAATTATTGTGAGCCGCGGCGCTGAAAACCCTGTAATTGGCTGGATATCAAGATCTTATGATGTCAAAGCTCCGATAACGACTGTGGTGGAAAGGCTCAAGATTAACGGTTCTACGACACTAGTCGTTGACATCACTGTCTAGCGCCAACGTCATAGAAATAAAATAACACCGGACAACATTGCGTTTATGGGAATTTCCACAGTAGTATACAGACACACTTTTCTGGTTATAGTGCCCACAGTATGAACATCAGTATTTTTGGCATGGGCTATGTGGGGGCAGTCTCCGCTGCATGCCTGAGCAGCGACGGACACACCGTGATCGGTGTTGACCCCAATCCCACTAAGGTGGACCTGATCAATCAGGGCTTGGCTCCGATTATCGAAAAGGATCTGGAAGCGCTGCTTTCAGCAGGCGTAACTAGTGGCCGATTAGAGGCGACGAGTGATGCGGAGTACGCGGTTACTAATACAACGATTTCTTTTATTTCCGTTGGAACTCCCAGTCAAGCAAACGGCAACTTGGATCTATCCTTTGTCGAGAGAGTGTGTCAAGACATTGGATCTGTGTTGCGAAATAAGGAC
>JAPKBI010000451.1 GCA_028823475.1 Halioglobus sp.
GACCACAGGGATCCTCCAGTATATCTTCGCCGGTCAGAGGATCACGTTTTACACCACCATTATCGCCCGTAACCGGGCCGGGGGCGCACTCCTGCATACCTTGCAATTCCAGCAGCACATGAGGCATACCTACATCCTTGAATACCTTGTTATTAACGCCGTACGGGCGGCTACTGTCCTGATAAAAAGTGCGCAAATAGGTATAGAGCCACTCCGGTTGGCGCGCTCGGGAGACCAGTGTTAGGTCAGGCGGCGCAGCCCCAAACCATTTTTTGGCTTCGTCCTTATCCATGGCGTTTTCCATCAAAGCGCCCATCTTAACGGCCGGATCAAACATCAAATTGACATGAAACAGGTCTTCCGGGATACCAAGATCCTCAGCTACCCGGTTGTAGCGCTGGTACTGCAGGGAGTGGCAACCCATGCAGTAATTCATGTAAGTTTTGACACCGCGCTGCAACGAGGCCTTGTCGTGAGGATCAGCCACAAATTCGTCGCACTCTATGGTCCCACAATCGTATGATGATGATGCCACTGCTTGCAGAGGCAAAATCGTCAATACCAGAATCAGCAGTAAACCACCGATGCTGCCCCAGAAACCAATACCGCCATCCATAGTGACGCGCTCTGGCACCGGCTTAGTTTTGTCAAGGGACGACCATATTGGCATCAGTAAGAAAAAGCTGAAATAGATGATGGAACAAATTCGAGCCAGCGTTGTTCGGGCCTCGGTAGGCGCCCAGGCACCCAACACACCCAGAATCAGGAATGAGGATACGAAAGCCACCAGCATTACCTTGTTGATATTACCGCGATAGCGCCAAGACCTAACCGGGCTGCGATCCAGCCAAGGCAACATAAACGGTATGGCAACCGAGGCAGCAAACGCAATGAAGCCCCAGAGCTTGTCCGGCACCGCACGCAGCACAGAATAGAAGGGCGTGAAATACCAGGTAGGTGCTATGTGCTCAGGCGTCTTCAGGTTGTTGGCCTGTTCAAAATTAGGGTACTCCAGAAAGAAGCCACCCATTTCCGGCATAAAGAACATAATCCCACAAAATATAAACAGAAATACGCCGATCGCCTGCAGGTCGTGCACCGTGTAGTAGGGGTGGAATGCTACGCCGTCCAGCGGTATGCCATCTTTATCTTTGTGCTTCTTAATATCGACGCCATCGGGGTTGTTTGAGCCAACTTCGTGCAGTGCCAGTAGGTGTAACACAACCAACGCCAGCAAAATAATAGGCAAAGCCACCACGTGCAGCGCGAAAAAACGGTTCAGCGTGATGCCGGAGAGTAAATAGTCGCCGCGGATCCATGTCACGATATCCTCGCCAAAGTAGGGAATGGCGCCGAATAGCGAAATGATGACCTGTGCACCCCAGTAGGACATCTGGCCCCATGGCAACACATAGCCAACGAAGGCCTCAGCCATCAGGACGACAAAGATCAGCATGCCGAAAATCCAGATCAGCTCTCGAGGTTTTTTGTAAGAGCCATATAGCATGGCTCGAAACATATGCAAATACACCACCACGAAGAACGCCGACGCACCCGTGGAGTGCATATAGCGCAGTATCCAACCGTAGTCGACGTCTCGCATGATGTATTCAACGGAAGCGAAGGCATCCTCTTGGGAGGGGGTGTAACTCATAGTGAGCCAGATCCCAGTAAGCAGCTGGTTGACCAGCACCAACAGGGAGAGCACCCCGAAGAAATACCAGAAATTGAAGTTTTTCGGCGCATAATACTGCGCCATATGCGTGTTCCACGCCTTCATGATAGGCAGACGCGCGTCAACCCAGTCTCGTAATCCAATCAGCATATTACTCATCACACATTCTCCGGATTTACGCCGACCACCAAGACATTGTCGCCCTCAAAAGAGTAAGGGGGCACTAACAAGTTAGCGGGAGCTGGAACACCAGCGTAGACGCGACCAGATAAATCAAACTTGGAACCATGACAAGGACAAAAGAATCCACCTACCCACTCTGCCCCACCCATATCTGCCGCACCCACTTCCGGAACATACTTGGGCGCACAACCAAGATGCGTGCAAAGACCAACGACCACCAATAGGTTCGGGATACTAGACCGCTCAATGCCGGTGATGTAGGGCGGCTGCTGGGCTGTGTTTTCAGACTCGGGATCTCTCAATTGTCCATTGAGGCCGGCAAGCGCTTCAAGCTGGCTGGCGGTACGATTGACGACATAGACCGGCTGGCCACGCCACTCGACAACAACCATTTGGCCGGGCTCTAACAGACCAACATCCGCCTTAACCGGGGCTCCTGCTGCCTTGGCCTTTGCTGACGGGTTCCAGGACCCCACAAATGGCGTTAATATACCAACAGCCCCAACGGCAGCAACTG
>JAPKBI010000062.1 GCA_028823475.1 Halioglobus sp.
CAGATGGTGTGGCTCACATTGCCGGTAGATATCCTCTCCTACACGGGGGACGCGACCACAGAGAATCTTTTGATCGAGGCAAGAGGTAAGCGCTATATGGAAGAATTTGAAAAGGAGGTGGGTGACCAGGACTCGCTTCTGGTCTCTACTCGCAATATGTTGCGAATAGCGCAGGCTTCTCAGGGCGTTACATCGGGTGAACCCACGGAAAAGTTAGCATTGTGGCTGAAACGGTACTCGTTGCCGCTTGCTTCAAACTTGGTTGGTGGGGTCTTGCCGGGTCCCCAATCTGTTTCTGTGCAAAATAAGGAAATGAAAAAGGCACTGCTTCTAGCCGAACAGGTTGAACGAGACTTACTGAATTTCCCAGAGGCTAAACACATTGATCAGATGGTCGTCACGCGGTCTGCTGCAAACGCATCGGCCACAATGACAATCTGTGACCTGTACGACGGCGCTATCGAAGGTTGGCTTCTCTCTGAGCATTTTACCTGCATTACCGCTAAATAGGCTTTTGTCGAGACAAGAATAATTCGGAACAAGCACCTACCTCAGCCTCAGCATCTAAGATGACTGAGGCAGTGTGCTAAAGGGGGCTGTCGATGGAAAGCTTATTTCGTGGGTGTGTTGTCGGCCGATTCTCGCATGGCGACAGCAACGACTTTTTTAGCCAGCGCGATAAATGAATCTAACGAGCCGGCGTTCGTTCTAAAAGATTCGCCTTCGATTGTTACGAGGCCTTCGCCAAGCAGCTCATTAGTTTGACTGTCAGTGATCTTACTTTCCACCACTAATGCAGGTGTTTTTTCATTCACACCGCCCACATAAGCCGCCCCATTGACCGCTAGGCCAATGGGTGTAAAGTTCCATGGCTCAAGGCCATCTGCTGAGCTTTCAGCGCCGGTAATGCCTACAGAAATGCGTATCACGCCAGGTCCAGGCTCAGTGACAATCTTCAGATCACCTTTGCTAAGCACGGCTTTCACCATCTCAGCTTGCAAGGCTTCTTGGGTTTTTTGGATCGTTTCTGCAGTCACACTCTTCGTCACTGCTTGTTTCAAAAAAATAGGGTCTAAGATAACTGCGGTATACTGGCCGCGACTAACGCCTGACTTCCGGTAACGCCACATGCGTGCGTCAGCCTTATCGGTTGGTGCTGAGGCAAGGAGAGAATAGTCCGGCAAAAAACCAGATTCTGGCATGGGTTGACTCGCGATTTCTGGTGTTGAGCTGCATGCAGCTATCAGTGTTGTCAGGCTAATCACTGCAACGAGCGCGACTATTTTTTTCATTACCCTAATCCTTTTAATAGAGACGTTTTAAATGCGTGAAATAAAAAATTTTGACGGTCAGAAAATTACACGAAACGCTTCTGTGTGTCTACTTCTCGAGCCTGCGCAACGACTGCGGGTGTGAATGACCACACGCTGTGGGAGAACTGTTACGCGGCACTCAATATAGTCAAACCTTACCTTATCCCTAGCTGGACGCCGCCCGTTACTGGCACAGTTCCGACGTCATTAACTCTACATCGGCGAGCGTTAGAATTTGGTCTTGAAACGCGGTGGTATAGATCTCCAGAAATTCGGGTTTCACCTGAGGAGCATAGTTATCCGAGTAAGCGCTAAGTAGCAGGTTAGAAAATCTTGCCCGGCCGCCGTAGTTGACCAACGTGGGTGTTTCGATGGCGCCACCGGTAATAGTTGTGTAGTCAAAATTTCGTTCGAAGTCGCGCAGTAAACCGGCGGAATACATTTTTAGTTTCGAACGCGGCGCGCGCGTGGGTAGATGTGCCAATGGTTGAAAGTAGTTGGTCAGTACAATGGCGTTACAGCGTGACGGCTCGAAACTGGCATCGCGCAGAATCTGGTTGCCGATAACCCATTCCAGTCCCAGGTTGCCGCTATAGCGCAATTGCCAGAAGCCCTCTTGCCCTGCAAGTACAATGGCGCTGTCACCAGCCTGTTGTCTGACATTCTGCGGTAGCGGACCAATTTCCAGCCCGATGGCGAGCCCGTAGTGCAAGGGTGTGCGCATGGCATCAAATCCGGTGTAGCGGTGCTGATTATTCGCAGGCACTTTTTCTTCCGCCACCGGCAGTAGGCTCTTCATCCAGAATGCCTGCCAAAAATCTCTGGTTAGTTCGCGTACTTTATCGGGATGCTGCTCCGCTACATTCGTTTTTCCGGCTGGTTCGGCTGACAGGTTGAACAAACTGGGCTCTAAGCCTTGCATACTGGAAAGTCGCCACTCGTCGGACGCCGATAAGAAGCTGAAGCGCAAGGCCTCCACGTTTGAGCTGAAGACTTCCCAGCTGCGGCCTGTACGTTGCGATCTGGCGTCACCACTTATCACCGGCCACAAATTGTTGCCATCTAGATTTTCTGGGATAGGACTGCGTGCAGAGGCGAGCAGGGTAGGGTATACATCAACATTCATTACCGTGTCATCAATGATCTTCCCGGCTGGGATAGCGCCCGGCCAATTGATGATAAGTGGGGTGCGGTAGGCGCCCTCGAACATGTCGGCTTTTTTTCCATAGAATGGATAGTTGTTATCCAGCTGCTTGTTGGTGCCGCCATTATCGCTGATAAAAACGACCAGCGTATTGTTACGGTCGACCGTGGCGAGTATCTGTCCAATGGCGTCGTCGAGCTGTGTGACCAATGCCGTATATTCTCCGGCCGGCGTATCGGGAAAGCGCGCCTTATAACGCTCGTCTGGCTGGATGGGGTTATGGGGTGCAAGAAATGCGTGGTATAGGAACCAGGGTTGCTTTTGCGCCTGTAAGTGTTTGATTTTTTCTATTGTGTGTTGGGTGAGTATGTCTGTCAGGTGGCCTTCATGTTGTTCGAGTACGCCGCCATTCACTCTGAGCATGGGATTGCGATAAGTGGGCCTTTTGGTGCCGCCTTTATTGGCATCGGTGACTTCTCCGGAGAGTTCCCATTGATTTAAAAATCCGAACCATTCGTTAAAGCCTTTGTGCTGCGGCCATGCTTCAACTCGGCCCTCGCCGGCGTGCCACTTGCCGGTCATATAGGTCATATACCCGGCGCTTTGCAGTTGTTCCGCGATGGTGCGGTACTCAGCTGGAATTTCAATGCCTGTTGGACGAAAGCCCGAACGCTCTGGATAACGGCCAGTCAATAATGCTACGCGACTAGGTGTGCAGGTTGAATCGGCGTAGTGACGCCGAAAGATTACGCCGCTCTGCGCTAACTCAGTAATGTGCGGCGTTGCAATGCCGCCCGGGTTGATTGCATTGGTGTCGTTGTAGCCCAGGTCGTCGACTACGATCATCAGTATGTTGGGCGTGATGAAAATTTCTTCACTTGCCGGACTAGCCCATTCAGCAACCATATTCTTGATGCCAGACATCCACGAGAATAGGAGCATCAGTAGAAGAGTCAATCCAAGGAAAATTTTGCCATCAAGCTTTGATGATGGTGCAAATGACATTATGACTCTCAAAGAATACGGGTGTACGGCCATACTACCATTGCGGCAAAAGCATAGGCAAAGTCCTTGCTTGCCCAGCGATAAGACATCTTTGCAGTCAGGTTATCTGTCAGCGGGGTGCTTTGCGGGTGCCGGTAAGACATCTGTGGACGTCTGTGGGAGATAACGAAATGAGTCACCGTTCAAATTTGAACCGTCAGAAGTCGAATTTTCGTTGTGAATTGGCCCTATGGTTGATTAGATTGCGTGCATGGGGTGACTCGACGGCGGAGAGGTTGGACAGTGTCAGACCTATCAATCGTACGCCAAGCGGCGCAGGTAAAAGTTGTGCGAGTAACGCTCGGGCAGCAGCGCCAAACTGGCTTTTATCCGTAAGACATTGTTCAAAAGACTTGCTGCGCGTTATCTGCCGAAAATCTGCGTACTTTACTTTGAGGGTGACCGTACGTCCCACAACACTATTATTCTCAATCCTATGCCATACACTGTCGATGACATCTTCAAGCGCCTCACTCAGGTCCGTGCCCGTAGAAAGGTCTTCACCGAAAGTTCTTTCACGGCCCACAGATTTACGGATGCGGTTAGATTGAACCAGCCTTTGGTCTATTCCTCGAGCAGCGTGATATAGGTAATCTGCTGACTTTCCGAAGTGCTCGATCATAAAATCCATATTCTTATCACAGAGGTCAGCTCCCTCACGAATGCCCAGGCGGCCCATACGCTCGGCAGTTTTCGGTCCTACACCATAGAAGCGACGCACTGGTAGAGACGCGACAAACTCTGCACCCTCGTGAGGCCGCACTACAAAAATCCCATCGGGCTTATTCTGGTCGGAGGCGATCTTGGCTAGAAATTTGTTATAGCTCACTCCGGCACTAGCCGTCAGCCCCGTCTCTTCACGGATGGCTGACCTTATTAGTTCCGCTGTACGGATTGCACTACCCACCTGAGGTTTGTCCTCAGTGACATCGAGATAGGCTTCATCCAGTGAGAGCGGCTCGAGAAGATCGCTATAGCGACTGAATATCTCTCTAATTTGCTGTGACACTGCACGATAGACCTCAAAACGTGGCGATACAAAAATCAGAGAGGGACATCGCCGTGCCGCGGTCACCGATGGCATTGCTGAGCGCACACCGAATCGGCGTGCCTCATAGCTTGCTGCGGCAACTACTCCGCGTTGTGCAGACCCACCCACCGCCACAGGCTGACCGCGCAACTCAGGGTTGTCTCTTTGCTCCACACTGGCGAAAAAGGCATCCATATCCACATGGATGATTTTCCGGGGTGGGTTGTCACTGCTTTGATCCATCGCACGATAGTAAATTGAGCGCGCCCCGACGACAAGTTCGTTGCTGACATTCCTAAGAATTCACTAGCGGATAGATTAATTTTGGCTTGTCAGTCGTAAATGAGAGACCTAGCGGTAAAAAACTCTATACTTAGCCCAAATTGGTGAACCTTTTTACTTACTGTGAACTTTTGATGCGATTTACGACTCAGCAAACTTCAAGATTAGGTATTGGAATAGATTTCGGTACCAGTAATAGTGCCGCCGCTGTCTTTGATGGCGAGAAGATCACGCTAATAAAATTAGCCGCACCAGACAGCGTCATGCCATCGGCTAACTATATCGACAGGGCTTTTCAAAGCTCTATCGGTCAACTTGCTATAGAGGATTACATCAGCGGCAACAGGGGCCGCAAGGTGGAGCTCAGCCGCGAAATCCTTGGCGAAGCGCGCTCCGGAGCCGGCGGTGGTGAGAGTGCGATGGGAGGTGCGGGGGAGGGAGATACTGCTAATGTCTATGGTCAGGCATTCGATGATTCGACATTGCCCGGAAGACTGTTTCGCGGGACAAAAAGACTTTTGGGTAATACAACCACTGACCGGACAGTTGTTTTTGAAAAAACCTTTAGGCTGGTCGCGTTGGTGGTTCCAATTTTAGTGGGGATTCGAAAGACCATCGAGAATACTATTGGCGATAAAGTTAAGTATGCCTGCTTGGGCCACCCGGTTAACTTTGAGGGCATAGAAAGCGGGCGTAATAGCATTGCTTTAGAGCGGCTGGGCGAAGCGTATGGTCACGCGGGTATATCCGAACAGTCTTTTTGCCCGGAACCCACAGCGGCAACCATTAGCTTTCTGCACAATTATCCGCAGAGCGACGATGAATTAGTGCTAACCGTTGATTTTGGCGGTGGTACCTTAGACTTTAGCGTGTTGCGACACGATAGCTCGACCTTTGAAGTACAGGCTACCCATGGAATTGCTTTGGGTGGCGACAGAATCGACCAAACGATTTTTAGAGAGCTGGTCTTTCCGCTATTGGGACGAGGCGAGCGCTGGAGTCGAATGATAGATGGCTCCCAAGTGGATACTTTGTTCCCCTTTGGAGAATTTGAAGAGATGCTAATCAATTGGCCGATTAGCTATATGCTCAATCAAAATAAATATACCACCGCTGTGATGCAGCGTATGTCTGAGTCCGATCCAGGTGCTGAAAAATTTAGACGCCTCTACGATCTCATTCAACAAAACTACAGCTATCAAGTGTTTGAAGCCATAAAAGAATTTAAAGCGCAGCTCTCTGTTGAGGAGTCGGCCCTGTTGGATATTCCGGAGATAGATATTCAGGTTGTCGTTGAACGCTGGGAATTTGAAACGATGATTTCTGATTTACTATTTGAGTTTGAGCAGGGGATCACAGAAGTTCTTAAAAAGGCTAATTGCCGGCCTGATGATATAGATCTGGTTCTTCGCACAGGAGGATCTTCACTCATTCCAGCAGTAAAAGAGATCCTCGACAATCAGTTTAGGGGTAAAGTGGTTGAACACGACCCGTTCACTAGTGTAGCGGCAGGGCTGGCAATTGCCAATTATTATCAGTATGCGCAAAGCGACCTTTGCTAGTAACGATCTATGCGCAGATTGATACTTACTCTACTTGTTATTCCCCTGGTTGCCCTTGGTGACATCACAGGCAAAGTCGTCGCAGTTACTGATGGCGACACGATCAAAGTTCTCGATAGCACTAGCACGCAATACAAGGTGCGGCTGACTGGCATAGATGCACCGGAGCAGGGTCAACCCTATAGCGATGCCTCCAGAGCGCATTTGGCTTCTATGCTGGCAGGAAAGCAGGTCTTTGTAGCGTCGGACAATAGCGACCGCTATGGCAGGGTCTTAGGGAAAGTCTGGGTGCAACCCCGTGACTGCGCCTCCTGTGGTAAAACGCTTGATGCTAATCATGCCCAGCTATTAGCCGGGATGGCATGGTGGTATCGGTACTATGCGTCGGAGCAGTCCCCGGAGGATCGCGGCCGATATGAGTCGAGCGAGGATGAAGCCAGGAAACGCAAACGGGGCTTGTGGGCTGATCCGGATCCGATCAACCCATACAGATGGCGCAAGGGTAAGCGATGACCCTTTCCGGCTACAATATCAGTGATGCAAGTTTAGTGTCAGGGTAATAAGGCGGCTTTTCGCGCAAGTACCCAGCGCAATAATCCTGACATAATAGGGTTATGGGCACAAAGTCGTGCCTCCTTGAGATCTAGAATATGAATAGAACGACTTGGAGAAAGGCATGACTGAAAAAATGCAATCAGGATGGAACATACTATTACTGGTGATTGTCGGGTTATGGGCATCCGGTGTGAATGCGGATGGGTTCTATATCGGAGCGGGTGCGTATAAGACAGATGTGAGCATAGATGATTTCGACGATCATACTTATACGCCAGCTGCATTCGTCGGCTATCAGTTCATCGACACCAACTTTCTGATGTTGTCCGCCGAGCTTGGTTACTATGACCTCGGTAGCTATGACAGCAATAACGTTGATGTTGATGCCTCTGCCTTTACGCTAGCAGGCGTCGCTTATCTACCCATTGGTCCCTTATTCGAAATTTATGCCAAGGCCGGTATCGCGTCGGGGGATGGTGAGGTAAAGGAAGCGGGTATTAAGGATGATTTTGATGGAGAGAACGCCTTTGGTGGCCTTGGCTTTTCCTTTGACATTCTGGACACGGTAGACATTTATGCCGAATATCTCAAGTTTGATAATAAGGTGGATTCCCAAATGTATGGTGTTGGAGTGCGGCTGGATTTTTAGTACCTTTTCCGGCGGCTTTTAACACTATGGCATTATTGGTACTAGTAGGGGTCGCTGAACCACGTTAGTAGTTCTTAACAAGGGGCTGAAGGGGTCCCAACTTTGAACGTAGCTAGCCCCGATCGAGCATTAAAAAAGGCATTGGATGTCGTGTTTCGCCCATTAGCTTTACCATGGAGTAGGGCATCATCAGCCAATTTAACAAGATGTTCTGCACTTTTGATTGCTCGTCCTTGCAAGCTCGCTACCCCTAGGGTCAAACTGACCTTGTCTGTGCGTTCGCCGTCATAATACAGGGAGCGGCTAAGCATTTCGCTCCTCACTTTTTCAGCGATTAGAGTGGCCGCAGCTCCGTCAGTGCTGGGCAAAATCATAATAAATTCGTCCCCTCCGTAGCGCCCAACTATATCCATGGAGCGCTTGGCGGAGGCGCTAAGCACATCAGCGACAGCATTAAGGCAATGATCGCCAGCTTGATGTCCATTTGAGTCGTTAAACCGTTTAAAATGATCGACATCGATCAGTATTACGGACAAGTGGTTGTCGGAACGTCCCGCTCGTTCGATCTCTTGCTCCAGTGCGTCATTAATTTGTCGACGATTTGCCACGCCAGTTACAAAATCGATCCGGGAATTTTGAAGGTTAGTGGCCGCAACCTCGTTAGATTTTTGAGCAAAGTCCGCGATTATCCACGTAAACACCAGGCAGGCAATGGCTGCGACAAAGTACTGAATGATGACAAGACCGGTCCCACCAATCGGTAAGGGCTGCGTTAACCCAGACGACTGCAAGACCGCCACGAGTGATAGGAGGAATAAAGTTATAACAGCGCCAATCCAGCCCGCTTTAGGGTTGAGTAGCAGTATCACCAGCGCGGGTAGGATAGGCGCTAGGGCGACTATTGGACCTTCAAACCCGCCCGTATAAATTGCTGACACTGTGAAGCCGGTAAAGAACGATGCAATGACAATCCAGACAGCAATGTCCACCGTTCCGCCTCTGCGCACATAGACAAAAGCAGCTGCCAGTACCACCCACACTATTAGGCCAGGCCAGGGGGGGTGAGCCGCCCCCAGCAAATAGACCTTTACGGCGAATCCTGTTCCCAGCGCGATAAAAACAAGCCAAATCAGCGTTACAAGCAGCTTTTTTCGATCCGTTCCGCTCGCACTATTCATATGTTCTCGATATCAAAGCGTATTCCGTATTTCGCCCACGCACCCAGTAGGATACAAGTGCTACTTATGTCTAGGAAACTTATGGTGTCCGTTATAGTGGAGAGGTAGCGCAATAAAGACCACAGACTCTTATCGCCACGCTTGGAGCTGTGACCGACCCGCGGGTAAAAAGTTCCACCGCGGCATCTAACCCTATGCCATAAACGACCCGGGAGTTGGTCGCACGGGCATTGTCCGACCACGGTCAAAAGTGAGGGCAGCACCATACAGTATTCGATGCCCAAAAAGAAATATCGACGACATATTAATTGAAATAGTCAGCACACAAACAAGCGTCATGGGAGGGAAAATCTAGATGGAGAAGTGATCACTAAAACTCAGCCGATGAAGGCGAGGAGTGTCGTCGATTGTGCTGGGTGTGCCCATTTTTGTTTTCTCAGATTTTCTTTAATAAAAGCTGCCAGCGTATTATGGGAAGCCAAGACCCTTTCTTCCCGTTGTGCCTTTGAGCAGATATTTTGAGCTATAAAGGCACCTGTATACGCTTTACACTGGTTATGATCACTCAATGTGCAATAGGGGCCTTGTCTTCGCGGGGTGTGGTTTCCCGAACGAAGAATGTAATCACCGTACCGACAATCATCAGGGCTACGACAAGGCCATAACCTCTGAGTTCTTGCACGGCAGAGGGCAATCCATTTCTGGCGACGCCGATGTCGGCAAGAAAGCCAACGCTCGGTTGTGCTACAACGGGCAAAAGCATCACTATGAAATTGACAAATGCGAGTTTCATGCCGCGGTTGTGTCGTGCTGCATTATCAGCCGTCATCACGAAGGATAGCGCCTGGCCTCCAGTGGTGAAGCCGAGCATGCCCAGCAGTATGACGGTGAACCATGTGGGTTGGATGCTTGCGAACATGATCAATGAAGCAATAATTGTCGAGGCAATGGCGCAGCCCAAATAGAGAATCTTTCTGCGTCCAAGGCGATCGGCTAGGTATCCGAAGCCTACGCCACCAACAGCGAATCCGATGAAGACACATGTCGTAGCGAGGCTTGCTCCTTTGATTGAGAGTCCAGATTCGATCTGTAAGAACGCATCGCCCCAGAGATCGCCGATGACAGAGATGGGGAGATACAGTCCTGCTGACGATAGGGCAATCAGCCAAAGTTGGCGGTCCTTGGCAACGTTCATGAT
>JAPKBI010000452.1 GCA_028823475.1 Halioglobus sp.
ACACGCCACCGATACACGCAGCCGTCAATGATAAAGGCATACCCCGTTTAGAGGTGACGTTTAGCCGAGCATTTGGAGCGCCTGCCGATGGCTCTTGGGACGGTCTTTTCTCTGCGGACAATATCTTGGATCCAATACGCTATGCCCGTGAGGCGCCCGAAAAAACACTGTTTAAATCGGGTCAGTATGCGCTCAGCTCAACGACTTCGGGGAATGAGATCTGGTACGGCACAGCGGCATCCGTGTGGTGCTACTGGCCTTACATTTCGATGAAGATGCCGCTGGCCCTGATGAATCATGAAACGCCCAACCACGCCTGTCAGATGACACCGCCGACGGGACAGCGTCCCACCGCGCAAATCTATTTTCACGATGTTGAGACGGGCGTCACTACCCACGTCGGTCCGGACACCCTTATCAATGGCCAGCAGTTTTTGACAGACTCAAGCTCCAGTGCGATCGAGCTGTCCAGCATAGACGCCATGCTTTCAATGCCCGGCTACACTTATCGAGGCGCAGGCAGTATCGATAACCTCACTTTTTTTGCCGGCTCAAATCAATACTCAATCAGAGACGTAAAGGCCAAACTGCTGGACGGTCTGAGTCCTGAGCAACGCGCTATTGAGTTGAAGAAATTCCCCGCCAATTTTGATTTCTCTCAATCGGGAATTATCGGCTATAACCGGATTTTTGTGTTCGACAATGTCAAAAAAGAATACCTAGGCTATGCCGAGTTTTTCTTTGATACCGTTCGTCGCTTTCAAACGGTAGCCCACCCTGATGGCAGTCAGGGGTTGTACTGGTTTGGCGGTCCTGACCAGTCTGGTGGCCAAGTTGGCAAGAGCTTAAACGCCATGCTGCGCTGGGTGGGCACACAGGATGACCCCTTATCCGGTGGCATGCTGGACAATGGCTTTGATATTGTGTCTGACCAACGCTTTGAGCAATACGGTGTGGTGGGTGATTTTCGGGAATTTGTGGTGGACGACAAGAAACATTTTGTCAGTAGCTCCTGGTACAACCCCTATGGGGAGCCAGCCGCGATGCTGGTCAGTAACGCCATGCCAGCCAACGGCTACTCGGTGAAAGCGCCTGTCGTTTATCAAACGGTTATGAAGTACACCGACTATGACCCCGATCAGGTGGGTGGACATGGCGCCAAGTTTGCAGCGAATGCGTTCTTTGGCGACTACCTCTATTTTGGTTCTTATCATCAGGGGACTTCTGGGGCCTACGACAAAATTATGCATAAGTACTGTGACGAAAAGCAGATTGAAGGCCTGTGTCAGCTGAGTGACTACGACACGCAAGATATAAAAGCGCATAGGGAATATATGATGAAAACCTGGCGTGCAGCGTCTATTTTTCGGATTAAAATTGAAGATATTCTAGCGACGGCTACGCCACCGAAAGACAAAGTCGAGCTGCTCTATGGGAAAGAAAAAGACTGGGTTTTCGTACCCATAAAGTCAGCTGGCAGCAACACCTACGACGGTTATCAATTTGTTATGGAAAATAACAAACTGGATCAGAAGCCACTGTTTGGCGACGAGGGCTTTGGGCATCAGGGGATGGTTTACACTTTCACGTTCGTGGAGCACGATGGGAAATTGTTTTTAGGCCTGTGGAACGCTACGTCGGGCCTATTCGACATGTTTGATTACACTGACCATGAGTTTTGGAATCATAGAGCCCTGTACCTGTTCGGTATAACTGTGCCGCTGCGGCCTTTCGGTCAGACTGATGTGGTTGAAAACAACCCCGCGCACTTCCTGTATCAAAGCGTCATCGATGATGGCTCACGCAATGGGTACACGCCGGAAGAGGCGAAGAGGGGCTGGTTAATGGTATTTGAAGACACCGAATCTCCAGCGGTTGAGTTTAAAGACGGCTTTGGCAACCCCTGCAACAATGGCGTGCGCAACTATGCAAAGGTAAATGGTGACCTGTACCTAGGAACCACGAGTTGGTGCAACCTAGGCGCTGATTCCGGTTTAGAGTACTACCGGTACGAAGGCTCAAACCGCTAATCAGGGGCAGCGGGTAATCGGCAGCACAGACTGGCCGGAGATAGACCACCGCTAAAAACTACAAGCGCGCTGTAGTACACTCACCGCTGACCCCGAATGGTATCGCGGCGAGTTTCTTTTAGTAGACCTATGGGGCACCAATACCCCTATTTTTAAAGGCCTGTCGGTCATCTTGCCCATCAAATGTATCGTATGTAATATAAAATGTAATATATCTCGGTGGGTAGAAATACTGTTTGGTTTTCCTGGTTCCCTTAACTCACCTTATCCTTTTGCTTCCATAACCCCTCGGATCTCTGGGGCCACCTTAGATCACCCCGTGGAGCAGATCAAAGCTCTA
>JAPKBI010000453.1 GCA_028823475.1 Halioglobus sp.
CAGGTATAAGCCCAGCCGATGCTGTGGTAGCGGTCACCCGGGGGACCATCGAGCACCTTAAGCGCCATGAATTGCAAGGCGTGATCGCCCACGAGTTCAGCCACATACTTAACGGTGATATGCGTCTCAACATTCGCCTGGCCGCCCTGTTAAAGGGCATCACCTTCATCGGCGACGTAGGCTATTTGCTGCTGCGCAGCAGCCGGGTGCGCAGCGGTGCTAATGCTCGCAGCGGCAAACTCAGTGGAGGCTTAACCTTCATCGGGCTGGCACTATGGCTATTGGGTTGGCTGGGCGGCGTTGCAGCGGGTTTCATCAAGGCAGCCATTTCCAGACAAAAAGAATATCTGGCGGACGCCAGCGCCGTACAATTTACCCGCAGTTCTGACGGCATAGGCGATGCGCTGAAAGTGATCGGTGGCTATATACCCGGCACCTTAGTTCACGCCGCTCGCGCCACCGAGATGTCACATATTTTTTTCGGGCAGGTCGAGCACCGGTTGTGGCAGGCCTTTGCCACCCATCCGCCACTGCATAAGCGCATTAAGCGGGTGGACCCGCAATGGGACGGGCAGTACATTGAACGCGAGACAGTGCGCTACGCGCAGCAACCTTCTGGGTCGACATCAGCAAAGGCAGGCGTCGGGCGATCCGCCCTAGTTGCAGCCGCTATCGCCGGGGCGCTTGCTGACGAACCCAGGCATGAAGATCTGGTCGAGGACGCGGACTTTGAAGCCGGCCCCGACCAGCTAGATCAGGAGACCGCCACGAAGCAGGAGATCCCGCTGCTCTTTGTGCAACACAGTCACGAGCCTTTAGGTGCACATGCGCTGGTCTATTCTCTGCTGATAGGCGAGCGAAAACCCCTGCAGCAGGGGCAATTGGACATCATCACCGCTGCAGGAATAACTGGGCTGGACACCCTAGTCACGACACTTCACCCCGGTGTCCGCGCGCTGGGTGCCTCGCATCGTCTACCTCTTCTGGAAATGTGTCTGCCTGCATTGAAGTCTATGTCTGCGGGCCAATACCGGATATTCAAGGATATCCTTGTACAGCTGATCCGAGCCGACCATAAAACAGAGTTACACGAGTGGTGCCTGTTCCAATTAGTACGGCACTACCTGGAACCCGAATTCATCCGTGTTAGACCCAGCCGATCACGCTATCGCAAGCTGAAAAAGGTAGCCACCCCAGTGCAGACGGTGTTATCCGTCCTTGCCTACGAAGGCAGCGGTGAATCACAGGCCACGTTTCGTTTGGGAGCGGACACCCTCGGCTTCACCGAAATGACCATTCTGGCCCGGGAACACGCCAACGTTGAGGCCTTCGGGCTAGCGGTGCACGAATTAGCAGACTGTTACCCCCTGCAGAAGCCACGCCTACTGAAAGCCATGACCCTGGCCGCCAGCAGCGATGGCATACTAAGCCCAACGGAGCGGGAAATTATCACCAGTATGGCTGCGGTGATGGACTGCCCCATACCCTCCCCCGTTAAGTTAGGCACAGAGCACGCCTGAACGCCCTTATGAGTGCGCCGCACAGACTCATCTGAAAAACCATAAAACGATAAGAGTAGCATTGCTGCCAAACTCTGCGGCACGATCGCAGACGCGGCTCGCCATTTGACTCCCAAGGGCCCAGCGTTTTATTCTGCACCCCGTTAGACACCTCAGACTACAGGTAAGGAATGTCCATGACCAACGAACGCCCCTACAGTTCTATAATTGTCGACGGTGTCGAGCAGGCACCGAGTCGAGCGATGCTTTACCCCACCGGGTTCAAGCGCGAAGATTTCAACAAGCCTCAGATCGGTATCGCCTCCACTTGGAGCATGGTCACCCCCTGCAATATGCACATCAACGAACTGGCTGACGCCGCGGCTGCGGGGGCCGATGAGGCGGGGGCCAAATCGGTATTGTTTAACACCATTACCGTGTCAGATGGTATTTCCATGGGCACGCCGGGCATGCGCTATTCATTAGTATCGCGTGAGGTTATTGCAGACTCGATCGAGACCGTGGTCGGCGCTCAAGGGTTTGACGGGTTTGTGACCATCGGTGGCTGTGATAAGAATATGCCAGCCTGCGGAATTGCTATGGCGCGCATGGATCGCCCCAGTGTCTTTGTGTATGGCGGTACGATTCTACCGGGTGCCGAGCGACGCGACATCGTCTCTGTGTTTGAAGCGGTAGGCGGACACGCCGCTGGCCGGGTATCGGACATTGAATTGACTGAGATTGAAACTACTGCCATCCCTGGACCTGGCTCCTGCGGCGGGATGTATACCGCTAACACGATGGCTTCTGCAATGGAGGCACTCGGTCTATCGCTGCCGGGCAGTTCGGCTCAAAATGCTATCAGTG
>JAPKBI010000454.1 GCA_028823475.1 Halioglobus sp.
GGATATTCACGCGTTGATACTCGGGCGCACGCAGACCGATATACCTGCGTTTTGAGACCCCTCGCTTAAGCTGCTCGTGAGACGAGTTCCGGCAGTTTTCTGGATAGGGATAAAGCAAAATCTCGCCTCATCTTCTTTTCGCTCAGACAGCGTCAAGCCGCTTCTTAACACGCACAGAGTTGCCAGGCACTGAGGCTTTGTAAGGGATGTTGGTTGCAACGATGGCACCGTTGCTTCACCAGACTAGAACGGTAATCCGTCATCAATGTTGTGGTTAGAGTCAGCCGGAGTCGGCATACCTTCGGTACGGACTATGCCATTGAGCTCCTGTTGGATTGACAGGACGCTATCCGGAGCCGCAAAAAACTGGGAATACCATTTGCGCCCGATACGGAACGGGCCGTCAGTTTTCATCTGCATGATTTTCAGTGCTGGTTTCTTGTTCTGCCACACATTGAAGTCTGCACCAAAGGCTTCTAACGCTCCAGCCTGAGCCTGCTTGGCCATCTCGCGATCTTCATCGGTCGCTTGCGCGGCGCTGCCCTTGAACAGGCAGCCGTGGAAGCATTTGGTGAGCCCGTCATCCACAGGTGTATTGGCAATCAATTCGAAGATGACGTTGCCGGAAAACACCTGTTTGGAGAGTAATATTCCGGGGCCGGTGTACCAAGTGGTGGTGTAAAGGTAAGTCTGGTACAGCTGCATCGGACCGCCCTGTCGCTGTACATAGATGTGATCAATGAATTCGTTCTCAAAGTATTCGCTTGGAGCGCCATGTGTGGGTCCGAGGTGGCGAACATCAGCCATGTTGTCCAGGATTTCTTGGGTGTGTATTGCTAATTCACCCAGATGGTCAAGTTCCCAGCGCACCCACTGCGGGTCATCCCACTCCGGTAAAGACGGGGCCTCGTAGTCTGGTGCACGGCCATCCGCATCATACCAAGCCATGATGCAGCCCATGTTATCCACCACTGGGTAGGAACGAATAGAAGCTGATTTTGGGCAGGGGCCATCGTGGTATGGGATGTCGTCAACATCGCCATCAGAGTTGTAGCGCCAGCCGTGATAGGGGCAGCGGATAGAGTCACCCTCGATCTGCTCGCCGTTTTTCACAATCATGGCGCTGGTGCTCGCGGTCAGGTGTGTGCCCATGTGGGAGCAATAGGCGTCCAGTAACACCGGCTTTCCACTTTCTCCACGATATAACGCTAGATCCTGACCGAAATAACGCAAGGCCATAGGGCCCTTGTCCAGCTCCTTGCTCTCCGCCACAATAAACCAGCCTCGGGGAAAGGTATTAGGGCCCAGATTGTAGTCAGCTGCCGTTGCCATGATGTCACCTTATGTTTTTATACCAACATAAGAGTATAGACTGCGTGAGCACTTCTGCTACCCCTGTTTGAGCCACAGGGTGAAGGAAAGTCCCGTGGCTTAACTATTCAACTTATGGCGGGTAACGGATGTCGCCACTGTGGGCTTCATGCGGAGGAAGCGTCGCCCCAATTCAATGCCGGTGGTAGCCCCGACTGCTGTGACACCCGCTTCCACCAAGGGCACCATGACAAGGTCGATACGTGTCCAAATCTGTGAACGGGCCTCCCAAATCACAGATCGTAAGGTGATTCTTTCATTCGACGGACACGGTGGAGGTTAGGCAGGTCACTAGAAAGGTGGACAGCCTAATCTCGAGCAGATAGCGACGTTAAAAAGAGGACGACCGCGTGGCAAGAATAAAGCGTATAACAGGCGGGCCCCGGCTTTCTGATACACGGAAATACTCCATTGCGGGTGCCCGTCATCCGAACTGTCGAGTTTTTATTGTGATGGATAAGACTGAGGTTGAGTCGAAAGGCTTAGGGCTAGGATAAATCCTTCTGGCATCTAGAGCTGAGTACTAAAGGTCAGGACATACAAAGGGCCCTTAATATCAAGCTTACCAACCGTTTTATTGAAATCCAGTTCAGTGGACATGTAGCGAATTCCGAAGCCGATGTGCTGGTTCTGCTGGATGCTGAAATCAATACCTGCTCGCAAGTAATAGCCGACATTAATATCGGAACTGTCGGTCTCCTCAAAAACCGCAGTGCTGGCTGGCGTCATCTGGGGTGGAGTGGACGTGCTGCTTTCATTATTGACGTCATGTGAGCCGTACATAACCATAGGGCCAGCGGCAGCGTAGGTCGTGATGCGATCACTGAGTCGTCCACGCACATAGCCGCCGAGGTGAATCTCAGCCAGAAACAGGGAGCTGTCTGCTTCCACGACTACAGTGCCACCATTGCCGTTAGTTAGTCTGCCAGAGAATCTCGTGTCATCCGTTTTCCATGAAATACTTCCGCCGGGGTTGAGGCCCC
>JAPKBI010000455.1 GCA_028823475.1 Halioglobus sp.
CCAAGGAGTTTAACGTGTCAATTTTAGATAATTTCAGACTAGACGGAAAAGTCGCTGTCATCACCGGAGCCGGCAAAGGTATCGGTGCCGCTATTGCAAAAGCCTTTGCTGAGTCGGGTGCCGATGTGGTGATCGGAGCGCGAACACAGGCAGACCTTGAAAGTGTGGCAAAAGAGGTTGAAGCCATGGGTCAGCGCGCACTGGTCGTGCCAACCGATGTGCTGGATTTTGCGCAACTGCAAAATCTAGCGGATCGCGCGATGCAGGAATTCGGACGTATCGATATCGTGGTCAACAATGCTGGCGGCTTTCCACCTAAGCCCGTGTCAAAAACCACGGCGCGTGACTTCGAGAATGCCTTTCGCTTTAACGTGAGCACCGCTTATGAAATGTCGCGCATTTGTGCGCCGTTAATGGTCGAATCGACTGGCGGCGGCTGCATACTGAACATTTCCTCCATTGCAGGCCACAAGCCCACACCGTGCTTTGCTGCCTATGGCACCGCCAAGGGAGCGCTGTCATTGTTGACTCAGGAACTGGCACAGGAGTTTGCACCCAAGGTGCGCGTCAATGCGATTGCCGTAGGTTCCACCAAAACGGATGCACTCAACACAGTCCTGACACCGGAAATAGAGAAAATGATGGTGGATCTGACCCCGATGGCGCGCCTGGGAGAGGTAGAAGATATTGCACTGGGCGCCCTATACCTGTGCACGCCGGCAGCGAGTTACGTCACCGGTGAAATTCTCGGCGTGAACGGCGGTCTTGAACGGCTAAACATGCAAATGCCGCGAGCTTGGGGCGGCGTTGGCTGAGGCTGACCGACATCGACCACTGATCACTTAAATCTGGCCACATTAGACCTTTTTATCGCCTGAAAAAGACGTAGACTCAATGCAAGCTATCAGCATTGGAGCCACACACCATGTCTACACTGTCTCATACACCCCGTAATGTACCTATACACCCTCGCAATAAGGAATACGATATCGGCCAGTCTCTGAAGCACGACTGGTATGATAATCACCCGTTCAAGACCGCCTGGTTCAACGCGATGTCGATCACCTTTCCTTTGGGTGAGAAGTTCTTTATCGACAGTGTGCGTTATTATGCCGACCAGATCGATGACCCCAAACTGAACGAAGACATTCGCGGTTTTTGCGGACAGGAAGGCTTTCACCGTCGCCAACACCAACGTTATAACCAAGCACTGTGCGAACAGCGCGGCTATGATTTGCAAGTCATGGAGGGACGCCTAGAGAAAAATATTCAACGAGCCTATAAGTTCCTGTCTCCCATGGAGCGTCTTGCCTCAACCGTCGCCTTTGAACACATCACTGCTATCCTCGCCGAAACCGCTCTCAGCGAAGATGACCCCATGATTGGCAATACGGACAGTGCCATGCAAGCGCTATGGCAGTGGCATGCAGCCGAAGAAATGGAGCATAAGTCAGTGGCTTTCGATGTCTACAAAGCGGTAGGCGGGACTGAGAAAATGCGCAAGCGGGCCATGCGGCAGTCGACCATCTTCCTGATGGTGGATGTGATGGCAGGACTAACACACATGCTTCGAAAGGATAAAAAACTGTGGAGCCCACGACTGTGGTCACAGGGCTGGAAATTTCTGTTTTCCAAAGAGGGGATACTGCGCCGGGTATGGCCAGCCTACAAAGAGTACTATCAGGACGGCTTCCATCCCTGGGACCGCGACACCAGGCCACTTCTGGAATCCTGGAAACTCACCGAGGATCAGCCACAGGCCGCATAGTTTTAACCCTGCTGACTATTGCACCGACGGCCTAAAGGCTCAGGAAAACTGGCTGATAATATCGTCGGCGTAACGCTTCACGCTGTCAATTTTCTTATCCACCTCGTCCGTATCCCCGTGATAGAACGGCCACGGCATGGTTAAAATATGCGTGACGCCGGCGTCTTCCAAACGCTTGTATCCATCGTAATCCCAAGCATCTGATGGAGTTGCCATAATTTCAAAGGGCAGATGCTCACGTCCATATTCTGCGCGCCAAACTTTAATCCTGTCAATGGACTCGATGATGTCATCACTGGTCTGCAAATCTGTCACCCAACCGTCACCGAGCCGAGCAGCGCGGCGCATCGCAGGTGCTGAAATACCACCTATCCAGATTGGTACATATTCAGTCGGCGCGGGATTCATCTCCAGCGCATCAAATTGATAGTACTGTCCGTGATACTCGACATACTCACCGCTCCAAAGCAGGCGCAGAATTTCTAACATTTCGTCCGTACGCTTACCTCGAGTCTTAAAATCAGCATCCATCAGCGCAAACTCGTCGCCGGACCAACCCACTCCAATGGCCGCGGTGACTCGATT
>JAPKBI010000456.1 GCA_028823475.1 Halioglobus sp.
CCACCGCGAATAATAATGTCTTTCTTTCGGTCGGTAATCAGAATGGCATTATCAGGCGTGATATGACCAATATCTCCAGTCAAAAAGAACCCCTCGCTGTCGTGCGCCTGCGCGTTCTGCTCGGGATCAGCGTACCCAAGCATCATGCCAGCACCGCGCGCGGCAATCTCTCCATCTTGCCCATGCGGTAACGCCATGCCTTGGTCATCCAGTATTTTTACCTCGTAGGCATAAATAGCACCATCGGTTTCGGCCGCCAGTTTTTGCTGTCCATCGTCGATAAAGCCCAGAGTAATAATGGGCGCTTCCGTACTGCCATACACGCGAAAAGCGCGACAATTGTCTAAGCCCTCACAGGCCTCCTCAATCACCTGTGGTGGCACTGCGGCACCGCCGCAGGCAAATAGCCGCATAGTCGGCAAGCCGGTATTGTGCCGCTTTGCAGCCGCCACCAGCTCCACCAAAAACGGTGTTGCGCCGACACTGGCGGTGGCGCCAACCTCATTAATAAACGCCACAGCAGCATCGGCATCCCAACGCGGCATCAGAGCAGATTTAACCGACGTCACAAACGGCAGCACCATACCCGAACCATAGCCCGTAATGTGCGTCACCGGAGACGGCATCAACATCACGTCGCGCTCATCCATCTGCCAATAATCCAGCGAATTTTGAATCACTCTGGCCAAGGTGTTGTGGCTATGCATAACCGCCTTCGGCGTCCCAGTGGTGCCGGATGTGTACAGGATAGCCTTGACTGAATTGGGATCAACAGCGGGCAATGTTTCGAGATCTACCTGAACATTCTCTACCAGATCCTCATAACACAGCATGTCATCGTACTGCCCTTCGGCTCTGACTGTGACCACATATTCCAGGTCGGGTAATTCAGCGCGCAAAGACGCAAGCATGGACGGGAACTCCAAGCTGCGAAACCGCTCTGGAATATAGATCAGTCTGGCCCCGACGTCTTTGAGTATGAAGCGCAACTCGTGATCGCGGTAAATCGGTATCACCGGATTGACGATTAGCCCCATTGCAGAGGCTGCAATATCAACCACCACAGACTCTCGCCAGTTGGGCAGCTGAAAACTGATGACGTCTCCGGCTTTCATACCAAGCTTCTGTAACCCCGTGACCAGGCGTCTAGCCTCGTCGGCAATAGAGGCATAGGTAATCGAAGCCTCCCCCTCGAGGTAGATCGCCACTTCGTCAGGCTGCTCCTTCGCTTTACGCCACGCAGCTTGAGCAATTGTAGTATTGCCCCACAGTGCGCCATCTCGCTTTATACGCTCAGCGGTCAAAGGATTTTTCATCAATGCATCAATCTCTTCAGTTTGGTGAGTAATAAGGCGTGTTACAGTTCAGACAATACATGCCCGCCGTCCACTGTGACCGCTGAGCCGGTCATCAGCGAGCCTGCATCGGAGGCCAGCAACAACAGGGGTCCGTTCAGTTCTGCCAGCAGGCCAGTGCGGCGTTGCGGAATACGCATAATGAGCGCCTGTCCCTCACTCGTTTTGAACCATTCGCTGTTCAAGTCAGTGTTAAAATAGCCTGGACAAATTGCATTCACACGAATGTTGTATTGTGCAAATTCAAGCGCAGCAGCCTTGGTGAACTGGACGACAGCAGCCTTTGATGCAGCGTAATTGGTCAGGGCTTTTTGCACACGCTCAGCGAGGATAGAGGCGATATTAACGATACTCCCACCAACACCGGCAGCGATCATACGGCGAGCAGACTCGCGTGCGACATACGCCACACCGGTCAGATTGGTATCAATCACATTGGTCCAGTCATCATCACTCAGATCAAGCAACAACTTTGGAACAGTAATACCCGCATTGTTGATCACTATTGTAACCACGCCAAAAGCTGACTCGATCTCATCTAGAGCGGTAGCAATACTCGCACTGCTGGTTACGTCCATAGTGACCGCCATGGCCTCGCCACCGCCGGCAATGATCTTATCGGCTTCGGCCTGTATAAGGTCTGTGCGACGCGCCGCCAATACAACTTTAGCGCCTGCCTGAGAAAGAACCGTCGCGAAATGCTTACCGAATCCGCTCGAAGCACCCGTGACAAGGGCGACTTTCCCTTGCAGGGAAAAGGGCTGTAACAATTGGTTCATAGCAAATGTCTCTAAATAATGCTTTCAAGCGTTCAGGTACTTGTCCAGCGTCTGATGAAACTGACGGATACGCACTTCCTGATAGTTACCCAGGGAGACCGCGCCTTTCTTCGATGCCCGCAGGCCTTTTTGAACCTGTGGCAGATTGACGCCATCCTGATTGAACACGTTGGACAACCCTGCGCCCATCACCTCTGCCGCGCTGCTGAAGGGCTC
>JAPKBI010000457.1 GCA_028823475.1 Halioglobus sp.
ATGATGTAGTAATAATTGGATCAGGGCCTGCCGGCTATGTTGCAGCTATTAAGGCAGCGCAACTGGGGTTGACGGTTGCCTGTGTTGAGCAGTGGCTAGATGACAGTAACAACATGCAGCTGGGCGGTACGTGTCTCAACGTCGGCTGTATCCCGTCCAAGGCGTTGCTCGACAGCAGTCAAAAATTTGCTGATGTTCGGGACAATTTAGCGGTGCATGGGATATCGGTAAAAAAGGCCGATATTGATATACCCGCCATGCTCGCTCGCAAGGATCAGATCGTCTCGCAACTGACCGGTGGAATAACAGGGCTTTTTAAACACAACGGTGTTACACCCATCTCCGGCGTCGGAAAGGTGCTTGTCGGCGCGAAAGTTGAAGTGACGGACAACCAAGGCAATGTCCAAGTGTTGGATGCAAGTAATGTCATTATTGCTGCAGGCTCAGTACCGGTCAGTATTGCCCCCGCACCGATAGACGATGAACACATAATCGACTCTACGGGCGCACTCATGCTGACTGAGGTCCCAGTTCGTCTCGGCGTTATCGGTGCCGGAGTCATCGGATTAGAGCTGGGCAGTGTCTGGCGCCGCCTTGGATCCGAGGTTGTCATGTTGGAGGCACTGGACGAATTCTTGCCGATGATGGATGTACAGGTTGCCAAAGAGGCGGGCAAGATCTTCAAGAAACAGGGACTGGATATACGCCTTGGCGCCCGAGTGATCGGTACAGAAGTCAAAAAGGGCAAAGTTGAGGTCACGTACACCAGCGCAGGTGGCGAACACACAGAGTTATTCGACAAGCTGATCGTTGCAGTAGGGCGCAGACCCCGTTCGGAAGAGTTATTTTCGTCTGACAGTGGCATCACTTTAGACGAGCGTGGTTTCATCTACGTCAATGACAATTGTGAAACTGAAGCACCCCATGTGTATGCCGTGGGTGATATAGTGCGTGGCCTTATGCTGGCACACAAGGCATCGGAAGAAGGGGTGATGGTGGTTGAGCGTATCGCCGGCAAGCAGGCGCAGATGAACTATGACTGTATCCCCTCGGTCATCTATACTCACCCGGAAATTGCAGCTGTAGGTCAAACTGAGCAGGAATTAAAAGCGGATGGTATTGAGTGCAAGATAGGGGTTTTTCCTTTCGCAGCAAGTGGCAGAGCGCTGGCGGCCAATGATTCTGATGGTATCGTGAAGATGATTGCGGATGCTGAGACAGATCGCATACTCGGGTGCCATATCATCGGCCCATCTGCAGCAGATCTGGTGCAGCAGGTGGTCATAGCGATGGAGTTTGGATCCAGTGCAGAGGATCTGGCGCTCACCGTCTTCGGTCACCCAACCTTGTCTGAGGCGGTGCATGAAGCGGCATTGGCAGTAGATGGACAAGCCATTCATATTGCGAATCGAAAGAAGCGCTAGAAAAATTTGTCCGGGTGCGTACAACAGAATAAGTTACCGACGCGCGCGGATATTCAGCGGGTTCGTTTGGCAGGGGTGTCGTTGCCAAATAACCTTAACGTATAACAGTTAAGAATTGATAACAGGATAGAACATGAATCTTCACGAGTATCAGGGTAAGCAGTTATTTGCCGAGTATGGGTTGCCAGTATCCAAGGGATACGCTGTAGACACCCCAGAAGAAGCAATGGCGGCAGCGGATAAAATCGGCGGCGATATGTGGGTTGTCAAAGCTCAGGTGCATGCCGGGGGACGTGGCAAGGCTGGGGGGGTCAAACTGGTCAAAACCAAAGCTGAAATCGAAACCTTTGCCAAACAATGGCTGGGTAAGAGACTGGTCACCTACCAGACGGATGAAGCGGGACAGCCAGTGAGCAAAATTCTGGTAGAAACCTGCACCGATATTGCCGATGAGTTATATCTTGGTGCTGTGGTCGACCGTTCTTCACGCCGTATTGTTTTCATGGCATCCACCGAAGGTGGAGTTGAAATTGAGAAAGTTGCGGAAGAATCTCCAGACAAAATATTGCGCACCACGATTGATCCGCTGACAGGCCCGCAGCCTTATCAGGGTCGTGAGCTGGCCTTTAAACTCGGACTGTCAGGGGAACAGATCAAGCAGTTCGTTAAAATTTTTATGGGTTTGGCGCAGTTGTTTGTCGATAAAGATTTGGCGCTGATTGAAATCAACCCTCTGGTGATAACCGAGGAAGGCAACCTGCATTGTCTGGATGCCAAGATTGGCGTCGACAGCAACGCGCTGTACCGTCAACCTGGCTTGCGCGAGATGCATGACACTACCCAGGAAGACGAACGCGAAGTGCATGCCGCCAAATGGGAATTGAACTACGTCGCTCTCGACGGCAATATCGGGTGCATGGTCAACG
>JAPKBI010000458.1 GCA_028823475.1 Halioglobus sp.
TCATCGGCGCGTATGGCGTCCCACGTGGACCAGCGGCAGGTCGGGTTTTCCAGCACTCGCACGTAGTAAAAAGCCTCCTGACTTGAATCGAAATCAGGGTCGCGCCACAACGCCTTAAGCTCGCTGGCTCCCGCGTTGCCAGTGGTAGAGCAGTCCTCCAGATTAACGCTCGCGCCATTGTCGGGGCAGCGCGCGGTTTGTGGGTCAACCTGCAGTCCGTTGGAGCAGGCGACATCGTAGATGCGCTCTTGGTGTTGGCCGCCCTCCAGATAGCCTTTAATGATTTGCACGCGCTGCAAAGCAGTGCCAATAGGGTCAGCCGCAGCCCACACCAGAAATTGGGGTATTTGGTCGCCATTAGCCGGCAGATCGCTGCCCATTGTGACGCCCTGTTGATAGGCGAATGCTGTGAGCTGTGGGCTTTGCAGCAGATCTGACTCAAAGTCATAACCGGAAAAGAAGCGCACCTTGATGCGCGGGCCGCTGGTGGCGAATGTTTCTTTGCGACGGAATGCTTGATAAATCGACTCGCGCGTATTTTCCTCTGCCCAGACACCGGCCAAGCCGGAAGCCGACCAGAATTCAAAGCCGGAACTGGCGAGATAATCTCTGCCATCGACCTCTTTGACTAATCCGGGGTCCATATATTTGATCGCGGTACCGTAAAGAAAGGATGCGGGGATAGAGCCACGCAGCTCGGGCGTACCGTCTAGCATGCCGGCCTTGGAGAAGAAGGTTTCTTCATCTTCAGAGCTTGCGGCATCGTGGGTATCACTGGAGCCGATGAGGCCAAACGTGTAGGGGTTGATCGCGCCACCGGCCTGCAGTTGCAGGCCGCGTAAATAGGCATCGCGCACGTAGCTGCCCGCGGGCTCGCTATAGAGTTTGGTGGCGACACGGAACGGTGTGATCTCAAAGTCTGCCCATTCGTCATTCGGTGACAGCAGAGGGTGGGTGTCTGACGTGCCCTTGATCTGTGTTATTTCCACCAGCGGTTCATTGCGCTGGCGTTGTTCTGCATAATTGTCGTCAATGGGATTGCCTGCCCAGTTGGTTAACTTAAACATCTGGCCATTGGAGCCGTTGGAGTTGTGAGGAATTGCTAGGCTTTCTACCCCTTGGTCGCGCAGACCGTCCATCCACTGCCACAGGCCCTCTGGATTTTGCGAGTTAAAGCGTGAGAAGGGGACAGCGGGTAAGCGGCCTGTGTCGCGGAATATGACATTGCGGTGCAGGTTGCCTTGGTCATCGCTGGATGACGTATATTCGAAGGCGGCGAACGTGGTAAAACTGCCGGGTAAATAAGCGTCATTCGCCGCTCGAATGGTGTCAAGCCACGCTGACTTGGTTACGGCCTCCGCCATCGGTGCGTCGATCGTGCCATCAAGCAGGCCGCTCAGCACGCCGGGGATGAAGGTGCCAAAGGCTTGTCCGCGGCCGAGCAGGCTGAGAACATTCATGTTGCTCGGTGCATTGATGTCATGCAGCGGCTCTGCCACGGCATAGCGCGAGAACTCGCTGCTGGTATCGGCCGCTTCTTTTACTAGACCCATCAGCATCGCATGATCGGTGACGGCGTAAAAGTCCAGGGGTTGTTGCAGTTGCACCTGATAGCCGCTGGGGTGGTCTAGTGCTTGCCCCTTGGCATAGCGGTAGGCGTCATCAGGCGTGCTGACGGTGCCAAAAACATAGGCATCAAACGAGTAGGCCGTGTGCACATGCAGGTCGCCAAAGTAGGCATTACGATCCGGGTTGGGCGCGGCGCGCAGTGTCAGAATATCATGGTTAGTCGGTAGCAGCGCATTGGCACCGCGTGCTACGCCAGTCAGTCCTTTACTCTCGTCTTTTTGCCTGTCATTGAGCGAGCTTCCTGAATCGAAGCAGCCGCTCAAGGCAAACATTGCGCAGCCTGCGGTCAGGACTTTTCTATAGGTCATTTTTGTATCCTTTATAGTGTCGCGCTGCTCGGTGGGCGCTTGCAAACAGTAATTAGTCTAGCACTAACCTCGACAATCTCTGTGTGCCTTTTTTGCAAGTCCACCCGGTCAACCGTAAATTCAGCCGGCTTGATGGCTACCGCCCTGTCCACGCCCCGGTCGCGCATCGGGATACTGGAGGGAAATGTCTCCCATAGCCTTATTATCTGTCTTATACTTCAGCCTGCCAGCGTCCAACGCAGGCTTTGATGTAACGGAAGCAGCATTGCACCCCTATCATGTATAGCAAAATGAGCGCTTAGCTCGGTGGCCTTATGAGCGAACTCACGACGTATCAGCATCATTACGCGGCCTTTGGTCTTAACATTCTTAGCGATCTGTTGCTGCCTGAGCTGCCAGCGCATGCCAGC
>JAPKBI010000459.1 GCA_028823475.1 Halioglobus sp.
GTTGCCACTGTCACCTTCCTTACGCCTCTTACAATACTGTCCAGCCCCTGATCTTCCTCCTCCAGCTGAGCATAGGCACTTTCGGCGGTGACGATGCCATCATCCACCAGCATGCCCAGCACTAGAATAAACCCAAACACCGAGATGACATTGATAGAAACGGGTAAACCCAATAAGTTAATGACTAAAAGCGCGCCGAGAAATGAAAAAGGCACACCCAGAATGACCCAGAATGCCAGCGACAGGTTTAAGAATAATGCGAGGGTGAGCATGACTAATACGGCACCCTGTAATGCACTTTTCAGCATTAACTGAATCCGCCCATTAAGGATCACGCTTTGGTCAGACCAGGCTGTCAACTCAACACCCTCAGGCAACTGTGCCTGTTTGCGTTCGACAAACGAGCGTAAATCCTTGGTCATTGCGAGTATGTCCTGATCACCCACTCGGTCCACCTCTAGAGTAAGCGCAGGTTTGCCGTTGAGGCGACTGAGCACCGGTTGTTCTTCAAAGGTGTCACGGACGGTCGCAACATCTCCCAGCGTCACCCGAGTGCCATCATCTCGGCTAATCAGAGTTAATGCTGCAAAATCAGCACCGCTATAGGCTTGCCCAACAGAGCGGAGGGTGATTGAGCCGGTTTCTGTGCGTAGCTTTCCGCCGGGGAGATCGCGTGACCGCGCCTGCACGGCTCGTGCTACATCGCCGAAGGACAGGCCATAGCGACGCAGTTCAGGGTCAGATACTTCTATGGATATTTCATAGTCGCGCGCACCGCTAATCGTAACCTGGGTAATGCCGGGCAGTAGCAGCACGTCATCGCGCAGCTGTTCAGCAAAATCTTTCAACTGGCGTTCTTCAAGGGCCCCGTAAAGCGTCAGTCGCATCGCTCTAGTCCGGCGGATCACCTCATCTACTATAGGCTCTTCGGCATCCAGTGGAAAAGCCGCGATGCTATCCACTCTGGTCTTAATTTGCGCTAGTGCTTTGCCCATAGGCGTTCCGGGGACAAGCATCACTGTCACTAAGCCAGAGCCTTCCCTAGAAACAGAGCGGATTTCGTCTACCCCAACGATATCTTGCACCGCCTCTTCAATCTTGCGCACAATACCTTCTTCCACCTCTTCCGGGGAACTCCCCGGGTAGGGCACTGTGATCGTCACGGTATCAGAGGGAAAAGTTGGGAACACCTCCTTAGTAATGCCACCTATGGAGGCTAAACCGCCGACCATAACAACCAACATCAGGAGATTCGCAGCCACCGAGTTGTTGGCCATCCAGGCGATAAGGCCTCTCTCTTTTGGGCTTTCCATACTACTGCGCCACACTCACAGGCATGCCTTCCACCATAATATCGAGACGCGAAAGAACGACCTGATCGCCGGCAGAAAGCCCGTCACCGACGATGATGCTGTCCTGAGTTCTGCGCAGCACGGTAACCTTCTGCTTTCGCAAACTCCCCTGCTCGACCACAAAGACAGAGTTATCCGCGTAGAGCGCCGATCTGGGTATAGCGACGGCATTCGGAATAGGCTTCCCTTCTATCGCAGCTTCGACAAATAATCCAACAGACAATGGCCGTGGATGCCGACGGGTGTCATAGGGGCTATCCACCTCAGCGACCAAATAGAACACTCTGGTCTGCTCATCAACACGCTGTTCTAGGCGCACTAATCGTGCCACCCACTGAGTGTCAATATTGCCGAATTTGGCTGCCAGTAAAGCCTCTGGCCAGCTGCCATCAGCAGACTGTCCATAGCTTACAAAGCTCACATCGGATGCGAGTAACGGCAACCTGATCTCAACACTGCCGGTGCTTAGCAAGCGCATGAGAGCGGTGCCGGCCTGCACATACTGCCCGAGATCAACCCGCTTACTGTCAATAATGGCATCGAAAGGTGCGGCTATGACGGTGTTTTGGAGGTCTACCTCTGCTTGTCGCAATCTGTCCTTGGATGCCTGCACCTGAGCCTTGGCCTCATCGATCGCTGCACGCATTACCACCACTTGGACTTCTGCTAGAGACAACTCAGCACTGGCCAATCCCGCTTTCGCGCCCGACAAGGCAACTTCATAATCTATAGGGTCAATACTTAACAGCGGCACTCCCTGTAAGACTGCGCCTCCCTCGACAAATTCTGGCGCTACGTGAATAACACGCCCCGATACCTCACTGACCAGTTCGATATCGTGCTTGGAGCGCACGGTTCCTCTAGACAGTATGGTGACGGCAACCGCCCCTGGCGTGACTGTCATAATGTCAACGAGTGGAGCTTCTACGACACTTTCACGCTGCGGTAATTCTGGTCGGCCGGTAACCATCAGAAAAGCAACCG
>JAPKBI010000063.1 GCA_028823475.1 Halioglobus sp.
AGGCGCTGGGGGGATTCGGGGTATCAGCTGACCCTTTGCGGGGACTGGCCCACTATATCATCGCACGCGACCGCTGATCAGGTCGGGGAAGGACCCGCAAACCGCCCATTTTACAGACTACTCGCTGCCTTCAATCATGTGACCGAGCTTCCCTACCTTAGTGCGCAGATACTTTTCATTGTGCGGATTACTGGTGGTGTGCAGGGCAATCCGTGCAACAACTTCAACGCCCTGCTTTTCCATCGCGGCCACTTTGCGCGGATTGTTAGTCATTAATCGTACAGCGTTGATGCCAAGGTGTTCGATCATGGACTGCAACATGCTGTAGTCGCGGATATCCGCGCCAAAGCCCAGTCGCTCATTAGCCTCCACCGTATCTGCGCCAGCGTCCTGTAGCTTGTAGGCCTTGATCTTGTTGAGCAGACCGATACCACGTCCTTCCTGACGCAAATAGAACAGCGCACCCCTGCCTTCGCGTGCAATGGCCTCCATAGCAGCCTGCAGCTGGCTGCCACAATCACAACGCATGCTGAACAACGCATCCCCAGTGAGACACTCGGAATGCACACGGGTCAATACGGGCTCCCCATTGGATACATCGCCCATAGTAAGGACCACGTGCTCCTTATTGGACTCTTCATCCTCAAAGCCGTGGAGATCGAACTTACCCCAAGCCGTGGGTAGGAGGGCGGACTCTATGAAGCGCACTGCCACGCGGAACATCCATAAGAAAAGGTCGCACAGTCTAGCAGCTTTGTGTGATCAGGCGCGAGCAATGCCTATTGGGATTTCGACAGAGATAGAATTCCGTCATGTTCCTGTATTTTGACATGCCGAAGATAGCTCATACCCAATAAAATAGTGGCGGGATAGGTGCCTTCTACGACTGTCGCTGGGACATTATCGACCCGCAGCCCTCCAACGCTCACGGACTGCAGGGTCACTGAGTGGGCATCAGTAACACCACTGGCCGTTTCCACCCGGGATGGCGTCCCATCCTCAATGTAATTGACACCCATCGCCTTGGCCTGAAATGAGCTGATGGCAACGACGTTGGCTCCGGTGTCAACCAGTACCAGTGCGCTGCGACCATTGATAACCGCGTTAGTCTGATACTGCAGCTTTGAATCACGTGCAATCGTGACAACATGCTCTTCGAGTGTCTGATAAGTGGTGGCAACATGCCGAGACAGTTCGACGGTTTCCATTCGTCCATCGACTTCCAGCGTGGCAGTCGTGGCTCCAGTGCCGATCAATGTCACACCGGCGAAAGATTCTCCCACTTCCAGCATTTTACGCTGGCCATCAATCATCAATACAGCGGCCTTGCCCATAAGTGCCTCAACCACAACAGCGGCTGGCTCCCCACAAGCCTGCGCAGCCATCACTAACAGACTGAGCGTCACCAGGGTTACCGATTTTTTTGTAGGCATTCAGATACCTCCGGCGCGGTGCTACGTAAAATACAACGCAATGTGTAATGTCGCGCAGGCCATCACTCCGGCTAGCACGTCATCAATCATAATACCAAACCCACCACCCACTTTCCTGTCCAGCACACTCACTGGCCAAGGCTTGATAATATCGAAGACGCGAAACACCACAAAGCCTGCAACAATCCATACCCAGTCAAACGGCACTGCCCACAGCGTAATCCAGTATCCGACGAATTCATCCCACACAATACCGGGATGATCATGAACCTCCAATTGCCGACTGGCGGCGCCACAAATCCAGACACCCAACACTGCACAGATAATAATAAAAAAAGAATATTGGAGAAGACTCCAGTCCCCAATGAGCAGATAAATCGGCACGGCCACTAATGTACCCACTGTGCCGGGAGCCTTGGGAGACAGTCCACTGCCAAAACCGAACGCCAGAAACTGTACAGGATGACGCCGAAAATCGGGCGCAGGATGTCGCTTCAAATGGCTATCAGACGATGAAGACATAGTCATTACCGTGTTCGGATGTCGCAAACGGTGCCGTTGTCAGGCCGCGGTTTCTAGTCATCAAAATGCTGGTATCCATGCGGTATGTCAATATCCAATCCGAAGTCCACCCCGGCTCCCGCCTCCACCTGCCCTATTCGCGTACTGCCAGCGGGAGGCGACTGATCAGCCGGCAGGCAGAAACACAACTCATAATCATCACCGCCACCCAGCGCCCATTGCAAAATCGTCTGCGGGCAATGATGGGAGCACAGTGCGGCTGACAGCGGCAACAACTCGGTATCAATACAAATCTTTACGCCGCTGGCGGCGGCAATGTGCCCAGCATCCGCCAGCAAGCCATCGGACACATCGATGGCCGCGGTGGCCAGACCCAATAATGCCCAGCCAAGCTCAAGACGTGCCCGGGGGCGATTAAAGCGATCCAGCAGATACTCAGCATAGTCCGGCGTCGGCTGCCACTGTCCCTTCAGAAAAGCAAGGGCGCCAGCCGCATCGCCCAAGGTGCCCGACACATAAACTTGATCCCCTACCCGTGCGCCGCTGCGCAGCAGAGCCAGAGTCATGGGCAGTGCGCCCATCACCTGCACAGAGATCGACAGGGGACCGGCCGTGGTATCACCACCGACTAACGGCAATTGATACTCACCAACCGCTGCAGCCAGGCCCTGACTAAACGCATTAAGCCACAACTCGTCCACCTCCGGCAGCGTCAACGCCACCGTCATTCCCAGCGGCCTGGCACCCATGGCAGCAAGATCACTCGCGGCAATAGACACTGCACGAAACGCAATATCCTCGGGGAAACTATCACGGGGAAAATGGACTCCGGCGACCATCGTATCAACGGAAGTGGCTAATCGCTCACCCTCGCCCAGACGCAGGATGGCGCAGTCATCACCGACCGAGAGGTCTACAGCATCGCCGCGGCCCAGATCGGAAAAATAACGATAAATTAGTGAAAACTCCGCGCCTGGCATCAGAATGCCGCGTCGACTTCAACCTTGCGCAATTGTCTGGCGGCTTTATCCAACACACCGTTAACGTATTTATGGCTGTCTGTGGCACCAAATTTCTTCGCTAATGCAACTTCTTCGTTGATGACGACCTTATAGGGCACATCGATGCGCCACGTAAGCTCGTACATCCCCATGCGCAATAGCGTCAGCTCGATGGGATCCAAGTCTTTCAACTTGCGGTCCAGCAGCGGCTCCAGAGCCTCGTCCAACTCATCCAGACAGGCTGGAATTTTGTGCAAAAGAGATTGGAAATACTCTAAGTCGACATGACTAAAGTCGTAATCCGTGCGGAACTCTGCCTCAATATCACTGACCGCAGCACCAGCCATATGCCATTGGTACAGTGCCTGCATGCCGTAATGCCGGGCCTTGCGTCGCTCTGCGGCGAGCGTATTGTGCGCCGGCTTTTCCATTTAGCTGAGCGCACTCATAAGGCTAACCATCTCCAGGGCGGACATAGCGGCCTCTTCGCCCTTATTGCCGGCCTTGCTGCCAGATCGCTCAATAGCCTGCTCAATAGTATCCACCGTGAGTACGCCAAACGATATAGGAACGTCGCACTCCATACTCACCATCGCAATGCCTTTGGTGCACTCGCCTGCGACGTATTCAAAGTGTGGGGTACCACCACGAATCACCGCGCCGAGAGCAATAATGGCATCGACATTACCCTTGGCGGCAACTTTTTTGCACACCAGAGGTATTTCAAAGGCGCCAGGTGCGCGCACGATGGTGATTTGCTTATCGCTGACACCATGGCGTCGCAACGTGTCGAGGGCACCTTGTAACAAAGGCTCCACAACGAAACTGTTCCAGCGCCCCACGACAATAGAGTATGTGCCCTTGCCGCTGGTGAATGTACCTTCAATTGTCTTGATATCAGTCATAATAATGTCCTTCTATTGTCCGGGATCCACAAAATCTAGCACTTCCAGATCAAAACCAGAAATGGCATTGTACTTTATGGGTGCACCCATCAGGTGAATTTTTCCCACACCCAAATCCTTGAGAATCTGTGAGCCTAGACCCACCTCATTGTAGGCATCCGGTGCTACACCGGTCACTGGGCTAGGGTGCTCTCCCAGCGCCATATCAATACTGGCCAACAGTTGCTCCGGGCGCTCAGTGTGCGCCAACAGCACAATCACGCCGCAACCATTTTTCGCCACCGCCTGCAGGCATTTTCCCAAGCTCCAGGTGGGGTGGTCAGCCATATTGCTGGTCACAAGATCACGCATGACAGATTGCACATGCACTCGCACCAGCGTCGGTTCATGCGCCTGAATTTCACCTCGGGACAGCGCGACGTGTACTTTCCCGGCGGTCTGGTCTCGATAGGCCGTCAGACGAAACGGCCCGTGATCAGTGTCAATCATGCCCTCACGGACGCGGCGAACCGTGCGCTCGTTAACCATACGAAAATGAATCAGGTTAGCAATAGAACCAATTTTTAATGCATGTTGAGCCGCGAATTCACGCAGTGCCTGGCCATCAGCCACCGAACCGTCGGGCTTTAATATATCCGCGATAACGGCGGCGGGAAGCAAGCCGGCCAGTCGCGCGTAATCGCAGCCTGCCTCGGTGTGACCAGCCCGCGTCAGCACACCACCGGGCATCGCGGTGAGCGGAAAGATATGACCTGGCTGCACTATGTCGGCCGGTTGAGCACGAGGTGCCACCGCAGCCTGCACCGTAGCCGCACGATCAACGGCAGAAATACCGGTGTCGATACCTACAGCGCCTTCTATTGAGAGCGTAAAATTAGATTTTTCTCCCTGCGCGCCATCGACCATAGGGGGCAAATCTAACTGCTGGCAGCGCTCTTTGGTCAGGGTCAGGCAGATCAACCCACGCGCCTGACGCGCCATAAAGGTGACATGCTTGGCCTCACAGTGCTCGGCCGCCACCATCACCACGCCTTCGTTATAACTGTCAGCATCGTCATCAAGCAGCACCACCATGCGCCCCTGGCGAATGTCGCTGATCAGTTCGTCTACGCTATTTAGTTCCATTCCTATTGTTTCCACATGCTCGTATTCAAACCACCCAGAAAACCGTTCTCGGCGAGCGTTTCCATGGACAAGCCTTCCGCGGAAGGACTTGCAGCAGCATCTCCTTGGATGAGCCGCTCTAAATAGCGGGCGATCACATCGACCTCAAGATTGACGCGGCTATCAACCCGGTAATGGCCGAAAACGGTTTCTGCCATTGTCTGAGGAATGATATTTAGATCGAACTCTGCACCGTTTACTGCATTGACGGTCAGGCTGGTGCCATCGATACAGATACTGCCTTTATGGGCGATGTATCTGGCCAGTTGATCCGGCGCGCGCAGCACTACGCGTATGGAGCGAGCGTCTTCACTGAGACTCACAACTTGACCGACACCATCGACATGGCCACTGACAATATGCCCACCCAGTCGGCTCTGCGGCGTCAGCGCTTTTTCCAGATTCACCACAGAGCCGGTCTTTAGATCGCCCAGTGTCGTAAAATTTAGCGTTTCGACAGAAACATCTGCCCAATATCCGTCTCCAGACAACTCAATGACCGTCAGGCACACACCGTTGGTGCAGATGCTGTCGCCGAGGCCCACATCGTCCAAAGGCAGCTTGCCGGTGCGAATACGCAAACGCATATCACCGCCGCGAGGCTGCATGTCGGCCACGGTGCCGACGGCTTGGATAATTCCTGTAAACATAATAAGTGTGCTCTCATTAACGCCAGTGTGTAACGAACTAACTACTTCGGATGGGAATAGCCGTAAAACACCAGTCTGTTCCCACTTTGCGAACGTCTTCCCACTGCAACTGCACTTTGTCCGCCATCTTGTCGAGCGGCAACTCCAGCAAGGGACGCGCCCTATCGCCCAGTAGGGCGGGAGCCATATAAACAATCAACTCGTCCAACAACCCCGCCTGTAATAGGGCCCCGGCTAAACGGGGGCCAGATTCTACCAGAATTTCATTATATTGCTGGGCCGCAAGGTATTTCATTAAACCCTGCAGATCCAAGCCAGTATCACCGCGTGGCAATGCCAGGCGCCCAACAACGCTAGCAGCGATAGCCGCGGGCACCGCAACCGTCTCATCGTGACAGAGCAGCGTTGGCGCGGCCCCATCGAGCACCTTGGCATCAGCCGGCGTTTGTAGACGTGAGTCGAGCACGACGCGCATTGGCTGACGGCCACTGGCCAGTCGGGTCGCTTCACGTGAGAGGCCCAACTCTTGCGGCCTGACAGTGAGAGCACAATCGTCAGCCAATACCGTACCCACGCCAGTGATAATGGCACAACTCATCGCGCGCAAGCGCTGCACGTCGCGTCTTGCGGCAGAACCTGTAATCCACTGACTTTCACCTGAGGCCATGGCCGTACGTCCATCCAGAGACATAGCCAATTTGGCCCGTACCCGCCCTCGTCCTCGGCTCATACGTGCAATAAAACCAGGAATCACGTCGCGAGCTTCGCTGGCCAGCAAACCACACTCCACAGCGATTCCTGCCGCACGCAATTGTTCCAGGCCAGCGCCTAACACCAATGGATTGGGGTCGGCTAGAGCGACGACGACCCGTGTGACCCCCGCCTGAATCAGCGCGCCAGAACAGGGGCCAGTTTTGCCCTGATGACTGCACGGCTCCAGCGTCACATAGGCCGTGGAGCCGACCGCGTCACCGGCATCGCAAAGGGCCTCAATTTCTGCATGGTTGCCGCCAGCCGGACACGTAAACCCCTCCCCTATCACGCGCCCGTCGCGCACCAGCACACAACCCACAGAGGGGTTAGGCATAGCCGAATACTGCCCGCGGCGCGCTAACTGCAATGCGCGAGCCATCATCTGTGTATCAAAAGAAGTATCCATAGGCGGGCGTTAAAAACCGGTCAGTTTGTTGTTGGCTCTGCTTCTAACCGCTCTATTTCGTTGCGAAATTCGGCGATATCCTGAAAACTTCGGTAAACAGAGGCGAATCGCACATAAGCAACCTGATCCAGTGCTTTCAAAGTCTCCATCACCAGCTCACCCAACACCAGTGACTGCAGCTCACGCTCGCCGGTCGCCCGCAGAACATGTTTAATATGATTTATTTTCGCCTCGATATCCTCAACAGAGACCGGACGCTTTTCGAGGGCACGCAGTAAACCGGCACGCAATTTATTCTCATCGAAGGGCTCGCGATTACCGTTTTGCTTAATCACCCGAGGCATCACCAATTCTGCCATCTCGTAGGTGGTGTAGCGCTCAGCGCAACTTAGGCACTCCCTGCGGCGGCGCACCTGATTCCCCTCGGCAACCAGCCGGGAATCGATGACCTTAGTGTCTTGTGCGGCGCAAAACGGACAGTGCATCTGCGAGCCTCGTTAATCTAAGTGTCTGAACAGTAACACATTTTTAGTGTTTCCGACGTGACTCATTTAGGGTACACATCAGGCAACGGCTAGCCCTGCAGGCCTGCGACGAGAAGCCCAAGGGTTGATGAGTGAGCGCGCACCACATCGAGCATCCATAGCGCGCGAAAGAGAGTATGAGGCTACTGTCGGTTGCCGGCGAACGAAGGGCGTTACCCGTAAACCGGAAAACGCTGACAAATTTCCAGCACTTTAGCCTTTACTGCAACAATCACCGCCTCGGAGGTCCCATTCTCAAGCGACTCCAACACATCACACATCCAGCCGGCGAGTTCGATAGACTCTGCTTCACCAAATCCACGGGTTGTAATGGCAGGTGTGCCGACGCGCAGACCTGACGTCACGAACGGAGAACGCGGATCGTTAGGCACCGCATTTTTATTGACGGTGATGTTAGCGTCGCCCAGAGCCGCATCGGCATCTGTACCGGTATAGGGCTTACCAATCAGGTCGACCAGCATCAGGTGATTCTCGGTGCCACCCGAGACAATCTTGATACCCCGTTTGATAAAGGTGGCCGCCATCGCCTTGGCATTCTTAACGACCTGCTTTTGGTACTCTACAAACTCAGGGCTCTGAGCTTCCTTGAAACTCACGGCTTTGGCTGCGATCACATGCATCAGCGGCCCTCCCTGAATGCCGGGAAATATTGCAGAGTTAAATTTCTTCTCCAGCGCCGCATTTGCCTTAGCTAAAATAATGCCGCCGCGCGGGCCGCGCAGCGTTTTGTGAGTGGTGGACGTCACGACATCGGCGAAGGGCACCGGATTGGGATAGATACCCGCGGCGATAAGGCCCGACACGTGCGCCATATCTACCAAGAGGTACGCACTGACTTTGTCGGCGATCTCTCGAAAACGTGCCCAATCTACAATCTGGGAGTAAGCGGAAAAGCCCGCAACGATCATTTTTGGTTTGTGCTCCAGCGCCAGCGCCTCTACCTGGTCGTAGTCTATCTCACCCGTCTCAGTGTTCAGTCCATATTGGATAGCGTTGTATGTCTTGCCGGAAAAGTTAGGCTTGGCACCGTGAGTCAGGTGACCACCGTCCGCCAGGCTCATGCCTAGTATGGTGTCGCCCGCGTCACACAGCGCAAGATAGACGGCAGCGTTGGCCTGAGACCCTGAGTGGGGCTGAACATTCGCATAATCTGCACCGTACAGTGCCTTGACGCGCTCAATGGCCAGCACCTCGGCTTTATCGACATACTCACAACCACCGTAGTAGCGCTTACCCGGGTAACCTTCAGCGTATTTATTGGTCAGGGCAGAACCCTGGGCTTGCATCACGCGAGGGCTGGCGTAGTTCTCAGACGCTATAAGCTCGATATGGTCTTCCTGGCGACGTTCTTCTTCTGCGATAGCGCTAAAGATCTCATCGTCGAATCCTTCAATAGTCATGTTGTTATCAAACATGCTAATCCCCCTCATTGGTGACAGGGCAGAATTAATCTACCCCAGATGGCAGCCGCGTATTTTACCCGAAACGCGAGCTCGATATAAGAGTAGTATGCGATGCAAGCTAAACTATTAACGCTTCTTTTCTGCTAAAATTTTCTCTCTACAACCAAGACAGCGGACACACTTCAATGGCGCAATACGTTTTCACTATGAACCGGGTCGGCAAAATTGTGCCGCCCAAAAAAACGATCCTGCAGGATATTTCTCTGTCGTTTTTCCCCGGAGCCAAGATCGGCGTACTTGGCCTCAACGGATCGGGCAAGTCGACCTTGTTGCGCATCATGGCGGGGCTGGATAACGATATACTCGGCGAAGCGCGGCCGCAACCAGGCATCAAGATAGGTTACCTCCCTCAGGAGCCTCAGCTCAACACAGACAAGGATGTGCGCGGTAACGTGGAAGAAGGGGTTCATGAAGCCATCGATGCACTCGCCGGGCTGGAGAAAGTCTACGCCGACTACGCCGAACCCGATGCGGACTTTGATGCGCTCGCCAAAGAGCAGGGCCGACTCGAAGACATTATTCAGGCCACAGACGCCCACAACTTGGACCACAAATTGGAAGTTGCCGCTGATGCGCTGCGTCTGCCACCGTGGGATGCCAGTGTGGAAACACTGTCAGGGGGTGAACGGCGCCGAGTGGCATTGTGCCGCCTACTTCTCTCCAACCCAGACATGATCCTGCTCGATGAGCCAACCAACCACTTGGACGCCGAGAGCGTGGCATGGCTCGAGCGCTTTTTACACGATTTTCCCGGCACTGTGGTGGCCATAACCCACGACCGCTATTTCCTCGATAATGCCGCAGGCTGGATCCTAGAGCTGGACCGTGGTCGCGGCATTCCGCACGAAGGCAATTACTCGGACTGGCTGGATGCCAAAGAACAACGTTTGGAACTGGAAAAACGCACAGAGGCCTCTCATCAAAAAGCCATCCGGTCGGAACTGG
>JAPKBI010000460.1 GCA_028823475.1 Halioglobus sp.
GCTTTTATGGGTCTTGACCCCGCGCATATTTATGGGCAACATACCTCGCCAAGTTAGCAAGGCCTCAGTGTTATGTAACGCTACAGCCACTTCAAACCACCTGAAAAATCTATGGAGAATCCATGAAGGTTCTTGTTGCCGTTAAGCGCGTTGTCGATTACAACGTCAAAGTCCGCGCCAAAGCCGATGGTACTGATGTTGATCTCAATAACGTCAAGATGTCCATCAACCCATTTTGCGAAATTGCTGTCGAAGAGGCAGTGCGGCTGAAGGAGGCTGGTATTGCTACCGAAGTCATCGCCGTTTCAGTTGGCAGCAAAAGCTGTCAAGAGCAGATACGTACCGCATTGGCGCTTGGTGCTGATCGAGGCATACAGGTCGAAACTGAGGGCAAAGTGGAGCCGCTAGTTGTCGCCAAATTGTTAAAAGCTGTTGTTGATAAAGAACAGCCGCAGTTAGTCATCTTGGGCAAGCAGTCCATTGATGGCGATAATAATCAGACAGGACAAATGCTGGGCGCGTTGGCGAATATGGGCCAGGGCACGTTTGCTTCCAAAATCGTTGTTGAGGGCGATAAGGTTAATGTCATCCGTGAAATTGACGGTGGTTTACAGACAGTCAGCCTTAATCTGCCCGCTATAGTGACGACCGACCTTCGTCTTAACGAGCCCCGCTATGCCTCGTTACCTAACATTATGAAGGCTAAGAAGAAGCCATTGGATGTCTATACGCCTGATGATTTGGGTGTTGCGGTGACGTCTCATATCACTCAGATAAAAGTGGAGGCGCCAGCAGAGCGCAAGGCTGGCATCAAAGTGAAGGATGTGGAAGAGTTGGTCGATAAACTGAAGAACGAGGCGAAGATAATATCATGAGTACTTTGGTAATTGCGGAACACGACAACAATAGCCTGAAGGTGTCCACCCTCAACGCTGTGGCTGCGGCTCAGGTTATGGGCGGCGAGATTGATATACTGGTAGCGGGTGCCAATTGTGGTGCGGTTGGCACAGCGGCTGCGGCTGTTTCAGGGATTGGTAAGGTGTTGGTCGCCGACAATGCAGTCTATGAACATCAGCTCGCTGAGAATGTTAGCCTGTTGATCGCCGAGGTTGCGGCCGGCTACGACAATATACTGGCTCCCGCCACGCCAAACTGTAAGAACTTTTTACCGCGCGTAGCGGCTCTGCTGGATGTTGCACAGATCTCTGATATTACCTCGGTAGAATCCGCTGACACCTTTCAGCGGCCTATCTATGCCGGTAACGTCATAGCCACAGTGCAGAGTTCTGATGCCAAGAAGGTGATTACAGTGCGCACCACCGCGTTCGACGGTGTGCCTGCCGAGGGCGGGTCCGCTGTTATCGAAGCGCTGGATGCGGTGCATGACGCAGGCACATCTTCCTTCGTAGGAGAGGAGGTCGTGGTATCCGAGCGGCCTGAGCTGACAGCTGCCTCGGTCGTTATTTCCGGTGGTAGAGGCATGCAAAACGGTGAAAACTTCAAGTTACTTGATGGTATTGCTGACAAGCTTGGTGCCGCGATTGGTGCGTCGCGAGCGGCGGTTGACGCAGGGTTTGTCCCCAATGATATGCAGGTTGGTCAGACCGGTAAAATCGTAGCTCCTGACTTATATATAGCGGTTGGCATTTCAGGCGCGATTCAGCATTTGGCCGGCATGAAGGACTCCAAAGTGATCGTGGCGATTAACAAGGACGAGGACGCGCCTATTTTCCAGGTAGCGGATTACGGTCTAGTAGCAGATCTGTTTGATGCATTGCCTGAGTTGGAAGCACAACTCTAGGCAACACACCATCTCCGCCAAAACCGGCCTTTGAGGCCGGTTTTTTTTCGTCTTTAATTAGTCCCGCCGGAGATGATCTGAAATCGCAATAGGGGTAGGGTAGTTCAGTACTACGATATAAGAGGATACTAGAAGCGTAATAATTGTAGTGGCCTGAATCAACAGAGAGGCCTGCTCGGATATAAGGGCTCCACCTATAGCCACGTAAGCGATAAGCAGGGAGAATTCGCTCGCCTGCCCCAGCCGGAAGCCTAGATCCCACCCCATGCTACGTTCTTCGCTCACGCCTTTTAGCAAGTAGCGATACACCACCGGTTTTAGGGCAAGCACTAACGCGGAAAGTAATATGGCGGGAACAAGTACCTGATATAGCAGGGCAAGATTGAACCTAGCGCCTACCGAGAAAAAGAATAGAATTAGGAAAAAGTCACGCAATGGCTTCAAGTTGATTGCGATGTACTGGGAGATCGGGCTCGTCGCAATCGTGACGCCTGCAATAAAGGCACCGATTTCAGCCGAAAGCCCCAGAGC
>JAPKBI010000461.1 GCA_028823475.1 Halioglobus sp.
GACGATAAGCAGCTGGCAGCTAAAACACCTGAGTTCAAACAGCGCTTGGCCGACGGGGATACACTGGACGATATTCTTCCTGAGGTCTTCGCGGTAGTGCGCGAAGCGGGAGACAGGGCGCTCGGCCTGCGGCATTTTGATATGCAGCTGGTCGGTGGTATGGCCCTGCACGAGGGCAAGATTGCCGAAATGCGCACCGGCGAAGGAAAAACGCTGGTGGCGACTTTGCCGGCGTATCTAAACGCACTAACGGGTAACAGCGTGCACCTGATTACGGTGAATGATTATCTGGCCAATCGTGATGCACATTGGATGGGGCCGCTTTATACCTTCTTGGGTGTGTCATTTGGGGTGATTCGGTCTGGCCTGGCAACGCCAGAAAAAATCACAGCCTATAGCGCGGACATCGTCTATGGCACCAATAATGAGTTCGGTTTTGATTATTTGCGCGACAATATGGCCTTTTCCCTGGAAGAGCGTATGCAACGGGGTTTAAGTTTCGCCATTGTCGATGAGGTGGACTCCATCCTCATTGATGAGGCGCGTACGCCGTTGATTATTTCCGGGGCGTCGGATGACAGCTCGGAACTCTATCGGCGGATTAATAAAATGATACCGTCTCTGAGGCTCGATACCGAGGAAGAGCCCGGGCATTACACTATCGACGAAAAGCAGCGTCAGGTGGAGTTGACCGAATCCGGGCACGAGTTTATTGAGGAGTCGATGATCAGCGGGGGCTTGCTAGAGGAAGGTGATAATCTCTACGGCGCCACCAACCTCAATTTGTTGCATCACGTTTATTCCGGCATGCGCGCACACGTGTTGTATCACCGCGACGTGGAGTACATTTTACAGGATGGGCAGGTGGTGCTGATTGACGAGCACACCGGTCGCACTATGGCGGGAAGACGCTTGTCAGAAGGGCTGCATCAGGCAATCGAGGCTAAAGAGGGGGTCTCTATTCAGAGTGAAAGCCAGACGTTAGCGTCCACTACCTTCCAGAACTACTTTCGTATGTATGACAAGCTTGCCGGCATGACAGGGACCGCTGATACCGAAGCGTTTGAATTTCGCCAGATCTATGGCCTGGACGTGCTGGTTATTCCCACCAATGTCGAACAACAACGAGACGACCTTAATGATCTGATCTACCTCAGCACAGAGGAAAAGTTCGATGCGATTGTGGCCGACGTCAAGGAGTGTATGGAAAAGCGCGCGCCCGTATTAGTGGGCACCGCGTCGGTTGAAACGTCCGAAGCCATGTCCGAGCGCTTCCGCAAGGCCAAGATCGACCACAAGGTGCTTAATGCCAAGTATCACGAGCAGGAGGCTGAAATCATTGCTCAGGCCGGTCGGCCGGGCGTAGTGACTATTGCAACCAACATGGCAGGTCGCGGCACTGATATCGTGTTAGGCGGCAATCTCGAGGCAGAACTTAGCGCACTGGGTAGTGCTGATGAGAAGCAGGTGCGCGAAGACTGGCAGGAACGACATGATCAGGTGCTGGCGGCAGGCGGATTGCACATTCTCGGCACCGAACGACATGAATCGCGTCGCATTGACAACCAATTGCGCGGTCGTGCGGGACGTCAGGGAGACCCGGGTGTGTCGCGTTTTTATCTATCTATGGAAGATAGCCTGATGCGAATCTTTGCCTCTGAACGTGTTAAGGGGTTTATGCAGAAACTGGGTATGGAGAAGGGCGAAGCGATAGAGCATCAAATGGTCAGCAACGCCATTGAAAAGGCCCAGCGCAAGGTAGAGGGCCGCAACTTCGATATCCGTAAACAGTTATTGGAATACGATGACGTTTCCAACGATCAGCGTCAGATAATCTATCAACAGCGTGATGACCTGCTGACCGAAGCAGATATCTCCGAGACGATTACCGCTATTCGCCTCGATGTGGTAGCCGATGCGGTGGAGACCTACATTCCCCCGATGAGTGTAGAGGAGCAGTGGGATATCCCGGGGCTTGAAAAACAACTGGAGTCCGAGTTCTCTGTTTCGCTGCCGTTGCAGCAGTGGTTGGATGAAGATGACACGCTTCACGAAGAGGTATTGCGCGAGAAAATTTTTGACGCCGTTCAGTCTGCCTATGACGCCAAGGGTGACGATGTCGGTCCCGATATGCGCAGAATCGAAAAGCAGATTATGCTGCAGGTGCTGGACACTTTGTGGAAAGAACATCTGTCCACCATGGATCATTTGCGTCAGGGTATTCATTTGCGGGCCTATGCCCAGAAGAATCCTAAGCAGGAATTCAAGCGAGAGTCTTTCGAGTTGTTCCAGCAGCTGCTGGTGAATCTCAAATATGAAGTGGTGAAGTT